>DATCGB010000049.1:0-2160 GCA_036509155.1 Candidatus Tumulicola sp.
CCGTCGGTGATCTTCATGATGTTGTCTTTGGTGAAGCACGTGACTTTCTTGCGTTTGTTGGCGCGCGCGTACTCGAATGCGTACCGCACGATGCGCTTGCTTCCGGGGCGCGAGATCAGTTTGAGGCACTGCGCCACTTGATTGGTCTGCCGGTGCTCGATGCCGCCGTAGACGTCTTCCTCGTTCTCGCGGACGATCACGATGTCCATATTCGGGTGCTTGGTCGAAACGTAGGGGTGCAGCGACGCGCACGGCCGCACGTTGGCGTACATGCCCAGCGTCTTGCGGACGGTGACGTTAAGGCTCTTGAAACCGCCGCCCTGCGGCGTGGTGATCGGCGCCTTGAGAAAGACTTTCGTGCGCCGCAGCGATTCCCACGACGACGGCTCGATTCCGTTGCTGAGACCTTTGTTGTAGATCGCTTCGCCGATGTCGATCCGCTCGATCTCGAGCCGGGCGCCCGCTGCGGTGATGATGCGCAGCGTTGCGTCCATAATTTCGGGGCCGATTCCGTCCCCGTAGGCGACCGTAACGGGCACCGTCTTCGCATTCGCGATGGTGTTGGTCAAGCGAGCGTTCTCCTGGAGGTTGGTGTGGACGGCATCGCTTCGACGCCGGCTAGTTGCTCCACTCCTGGGCGTTCCAGCCTTCGCTGATGCCGTTCGGTTCGAAATTTTGCAGGCCGCTCACGTGGGCGTAGCGCAAGTCTTGATAGTAGATAAATGCCGCCGGCACGTCGCGCAGCAGGATCGATTGGATTTTAGCGTAGGCGTTTTTTCGCACCGTTCGATCAAAGGTCGAAAGGGCCAATCGCTGGGCCGCGTCCATCTCGGCCGAACAGTAACGCGAGGAGTTGTTGCCGCCCGGCGGAACGGCCGCGCAGGTCCACTGTGACGAATCGTCGGGGTCGCCCCCGGCGACCCAGCCGTACATGCCTAAGTCGAAGCGGCCGGCGTTGAGAATGCCGCCGCTCTGCGCCGACGCATACAGCGTCGCGTAGTCGTACCCTTTGAGCTGCAGCTCGACGCCCAACGGTTTGTACATCTGCTGAATTTGCGCGGTGACCGTCCGAATGAGCTGGCTGCCATTGCCGTAGACCAGCAGAAGCGAGAGGCGCTGACCGTTGCGGACGCGCACCCCGTCCGGACCGGGATGCCAGCCGGCGGCGTCGAGCAGCGCTTTCGCCGCCGCCGGGTCGTACGGAATCGGCTGCAGCGAAGCGTCGTAGGCCCAGTAGAACGGCGGCAGATCGGCAATTGCGACTTTGCCGGTACCGTACGTGTCGTCCCGGACGATCGCCGCGCGATCCATGCCCATCACCAGGGCGCGCCGTACGCGCACGTCGTCGACGATCGGGCGGCGCACGTTAAAGAGCATCGACGTGTACGACGGCGCGGCGGCGAGCCGGCGCACGATGCCCGGGGTGGTGGCAAGATCGCGATAGACGGGAGCCGAGATTTCCAGTCCCAAATCCGCCTCGTGCGAGCGCAGCTGCGCTTCGACCGTGTTGTCGTCGGGAATGAGCAGCAGCGTCAGGCGCCGAATTTTCGGCGCGCCGCGAAAATACTTCGGGTTGGCTTCGAGCAGGATCCGGTCGTTGCGCAGCCAGCGGACGAACTTGTAGGGTCCGGTTCCGATCGGTTTGGCGTTGAAGGCGACTTGGTTGAGGTTGGGATACTTGGCCAGCAGATGGGCCGGAAGCACCCGCAAAATCGTGTCGCTTTCGCCGAAGATCGTGTCGATCGCGGGCGCGAAAATTCGCTTCATGTGCATCACGACGGTGTACGGGTCGGGGGTGTCCATCGACGCGATTTGATCGTACCCGCGGCGCGAGAGCACGTTGTTGGCGGGGTTGAGGATCGCCCGCCACGTGAACTTGACGTCGTTACTCGTGAAGGGAGCGCCGTCGTGCCAACTGACGCCGTGACGCAGATGGTAGGTGATCGTCAGCCCGTCCTTGCTGATGCCGCCGTTGGCGAGCGTCGGAACGATCGTGGCCAAGTCGGGGACTTGGTGGTGATGCAGATCTTGCGTCACCAGCAAGTTAAACATCAGGCCATCGACGAAGTTCTCGATCGTATTTTGCGGCAGTATCGGGTTGAGCTGCGTCGGGTTGATGGGCAGCGTGATACGCAGCCGATCGTTCGCCCCGGGGGTTTG
>DATCGB010000050.1:0-2079 GCA_036509155.1 Candidatus Tumulicola sp.
AGCAATCGAAGAAATTATCGAAACTGCGATTCTCTTGAACGATGATGACGACGTGCTCGATCTTCCCTTTGCTGCCGTGGGCTTCCGGGACGAATCCGGCCGCGCCGGAACCGCCGCTCGGTCCCACGGAGCCAGAGCAGCCGACGATCGCGGCCAGTACCGCGAAACCGACGAACGGAAGAAAGCGAGGCACGCGGTTTCGTGTTATCGGCATGCTGGGTCGGTCCTTTGCACTATTGCGTATCCACCGGTTTCCCCGACGCCGGCCGGGTAAGGAAGTATCGGCGGCCGTGGTCGGCCTGCAGCAGGCGAATCGGGACAAACTTGCGCGGCTTCTGATTGAAGTCGAAGGCGTTGGTAAGGTTGTTGGCGCGCTCGTCGGTCGTGCCGAGGCTCGGGAGCCCGAACGTCGACTCGACGAACTTCAAAATGCTGCCGAACTCGTACTGGGTGTGATCGACGTAGCCTTTCTTGGCGTACGGCGAAACGACGATCATGGGCACGCGAAAGCCGAGCCCTTGATAGTCGAGCTGCGGCGGGGGCACGTGATCGTAAAAGCCGCCCCAGTCGTCCCACAGAATCACGATTGCGGTCGACTTCCAGTACGGGCTTTCACCGACCGAGTTGACGACCGACGCCACCCAGTCGGGACCGCCGTCCGTCGGACCGTTGTAGTGATCTGAATCGAGCCCGTCGGGTATGACCCACGACACTGCCGGGAACGACGGCCCGCCGGGCGGAGCGCTTGGACACGAGGTCGCGGTGGCCGGGCTGACGTCGCAGAAGACGTTCGTTTGCGGCCACGAGACGCAGCTTTTCGCGCAGGTATAGGGCTTCGAGCCCTTGGGCCACTCGCCGCCCTTGTCCTCGTTCACCGCAGCGATCGCGTCAAACGCATTCCACATCTGGCCGCCGTATTTCGGCCACACCGGCACGTAGTATTTCCACGACACGCCCTTCGCGTCGAGCGTATCGCGGAGCGTGGCGTACGTAAAACACGGAAACGGCCCCTTCATGATGTATTTGAGGGAGCTCGTAAGCAGCGGGGTGTACGATTTGTGATAATCGTCGCAGCCCCAGTTCTCGATTTCCGGTTTGTGGTGGGGAGGGTGGTTCCACGGAAAATCGATTGCGCTCGCATCGGCGCGGACTTTCGTGTCGCCGCGGATCAAGTCTTGATGGGCTGTAAAACTGCCGCTCGCCTGCGTTGGGAACGTGCGGTCGGCCAGAACGTACTGCGTTGCGAGATCCCAGTACGGCTGAATCTGCGCCTTTGCCACGACTTGATATGGCGCGATCCCGGCGGGGTTGGGAGTCGGGTTGACGCCGCCGACCCAATAGAATCCGTCCATCCTCCCGCCGTCGTACTCCACGATGAATCCGGGGCAGTAACTGTGATCGGGATCGATCGACACGAGCGACGTGCCGAACCGCAGTCGAATCGGTTTGGGAGTTGGGCCGGGGCTCGGAGTTGGAGCCGGATCGGGGCAGGGGCTGCTTTGGGTGTGCGGACCCGGCGGCGGCCCCGCGCCGGGAGCCGTCTTAACGCAGTCGGTGCCGGGAAAGCAGTCGAAGAAATTATCGAAGCTGCGATTCTCTTGAACGATAATGACGACGTGTTGAATTTTTCCCGTACTGCCGCGTGCGTCGGGAACCAATCCGGCGACGCCGGGTTGCCGCGTCGGCGCCATCGATCCGGAACAGCCGACGATGGACGCCAACACGATGAAGACGAATGGGAGAAAGCCCCTGCGCATCACGTAGGAGCTTTTCGTCAGCCGCTCGTCGCTCCTGTACCGGCGCGCGCGCGTCACGCCCGATGATAACCCTGGTTACAAAAAGATTTAGTGGTTCTTGAACTTCGCGACGCGTTTTTCGTTGTACGCGGCCAGGCCCTCTTTGGCGTCCTCGCTCTTGAAGAGCAGCGACTGCAGTTCGCGCTCGAGGCCGAGCGCATCTTGGAGCGGAAGCTCGGCGCCGGTCTGAACGCTGCGTTTGATGTGCCCAACCGCCATCGGCGCCTTGTTGGGCGAACAGAACTGCTTCGCGTACTCGGTGATCTGCTCGCGAAACTCTTGC
>DATCGB010000051.1:0-12278 GCA_036509155.1 Candidatus Tumulicola sp.
GTCGCTCGCCAGCGGCATGCACCCGGGATGCAAGCCGACCATGCACGCCTCGGCGAACGGCAGCGGTTTCGGCGACGCCGAGAACCGGATCGTGATGTACTCGCTCGTGAAGCTCGGCGGCGGCTCGGCGGCCGGCGGCGACGATCCGGCCCACACCGCCGGCCTGGCAACGGTGACCGAACGCGGCAACGTAAAGTGGTTTGGGGGAGCCGCCGCCGACGCGCTGTTTGCGATTCCGGCCGGCTTCACCCAAACGTAGATTAAAGGAGGCCGGCCTCTTTGGCCGGCGGCTGCGACTTCCCGGGAATGCGCTCGCCGAGCCGTGTGGTATTATGGCCAGGCCATGATGGGGGTTGGGCTTCACGCGGCGTAACCCCGTGAACCCCGCCAGGTCCGGAAGGAAGCAACGGTAAGCGAGCCCTTACGGGTGCCGTGATCCACCTGACTCTCGTCGTGGTCTAATTTTATGCCGACCACTACGATTTATGCAGCCCTGGCCGCAATCGCCGTCGCTTTGGCGGCGCTCTTCATCTATCACCTGGCGTTCGTGCGCCCGGCGCTGGCCGGGGCACGCCGCGTGCTCGACGCTCACGACGGCCTGATCGCCGGAGGGTCGGGCGGGGCGGCCGATCGCCTCGCGGACCTTGCCTCCGGGCAAGCGGCCAACCGAACGGCCGTGGAGGACGCCGGCAGGCGAATCCGCGAACTCGAAGCCTACGCCGCCGGCGACGTTTCGCGAATTGGATTCGTTAGGTACAACGCGCTGGACGATACCGGATCGGATCTTTCCTACGCCCTCGCACTGCTCAACCGCGAAGGCGACGGCGTGGTGCTCTCCAGCATTTACTCGCGCACCGATACCCGAACGTACGGCAAAGCCGTCAACCGTTTCAAGCCGGCCGCCACCGCGTCGGAAGAAGAGCTTCAATCCATCGAACGCGCGCGCACGGCGCCGTCCTCAAACTTATGATAAACGAACGCTATTACGTCAAAATCGTTCCGCAGAAGGGCGACCGCGTCCATCGGTTTCTGGTACGCCGCCGACACCTTATGGCCGTTCTGGGCATCCTAGCCGTGGTCGTTTTGGGCTCGCTCGTGGTTGCAGCCGTCCAAGTCGTGCGGGCCCGCGGGCAGGTCGCGTCGCTGCAGCAGCAGACCGAGCACCAGCGCACCGCGTTGCGGACCATCGACGCAAAAACCGACGCGCTGCGGCGCCAGCTCACCCACGTGCAGACGCAGAATCAGGAAATTCAAGCGCTCATTGGGGTGCCCAATTCGCATCCGAAGACGATCCAAAAAACGTCGTGGGTTCGCCGCGGACCGCCGCTGGCGATCGTCGAGGCGCACGTTCGCGCGCTCAGCGCCGCGTCGGCAATAACCCAAAAACAGTCCGACGGAATGAAGACGCTCGCGCTGCGCGTGCTCAACATGGCACACCTGCGCGGCCTCGCGCGAGCGCGCGAGATCGCGGCCGTGCCGTCGATCGATCCGGTCGACGGAGCCGCGGTGGTCGGATGCTTCTGTTACCGCACGTCGCCCGACGTCGAGTTTCACGAAGGCGTCGATTTGGGCGCAAACTACGGCCAGACCGTGCGAGCCGCGGCGGCCGGCACGGTCGTCGCCGACGGCTACGACGGCGGCTACGGCATCAAAGTGGACATCGATCACGGCAACGGCTATCACACCTGGTACGCGCACCTTTCGCACGCCGACGTGACGGTCGGTCAGCGCGTGTACAAAGGCGAAACGATTGCCGCCGTCGGCGCGACCGGCTTTGCGACCGGACCGCACCTGCACTACCAAGTGATGTACGAGGGGCGGCCGATCGACCCGTCGCCGTTTCTCCACGGCGTCCCGTCGAATGTCTTAGCATCGCTGCCGTAGAACGCGAGTTCTCGTGAACGCCGTCCTTTGCAATCTGACGCAACTTCTGGGTGCGATCGTCAACTTCTACACGATCCTCCTATTCGTCTACGCGGTGCTGTCGTGGATTCCCGGGTTAGGCGGGCGTTGGGCGTACTATCTTGCGGCCGTCATCGAGCCCGTCTTGGTGCCGGTCCGGCGCATCATTCCCCCGATCGGCGGCTTCGATCTGGCGTTCCTGGTCGTCATCCTGGTTCTGCAGTTTCTGGTTCGGCCGGCGATCGGCTCGGCGATCTTCAACACCTGCCTGCGGCCGTACTAAGCCGACGGTGGCCGTGAGACCCGAAAACCCGCACCAGGTGGAAGTTGCGAGCAACGTTCGGAACTTCTGCATCATCGCGCACATCGACCACGGCAAGACGACGCTTTCCGATCGCCTGCTCGAAATTACCCGCACGATCGCGCTGCGCAACTTGGGCCAGCAGCAGCTCGATACGATGGACCTCGAACGCGAGCGCGGCATCACGATTCGGATGCACCCGGTGACGCTCAACTATCGCGCGCGCGACGGCGCGGACTACCAGCTCAACCTGATCGACACCCCCGGACACGTCGACTTTTCCTACGAAGTTTCGCGCTCGCTGGCGGCGTGCGAGGGGGCGCTGCTGATCATCGATGCGGCGCAGGGAATCGAGGCGCAAACGCTGGCCAACTACCATCTCGCGCTGGAACACAACTTAACCATCATCCCGGTGATCAACAAGATCGACCTGCCGGCGGCCGACCCGCAGCGCGTCATGAGCGAAGTCGAAGAGCTGCTCGTGATGGAGAAGAGCGAGTGCATCTTGGCCAGCGCCAAGAACGGCATCGGAATCGAAGACATTCTCGAAGCGATCGTCGCGCGGATTCCGCCCCCGCAGGGACGCCGCGACCATTTGCGCGCCTTAATCTTCAACGCCGCATTCGACCCGTACCGGGGGGTCGTAAGCTACGTACGGGTCGTCGACGGCGAGCTGGCGGCCGGAACGCGCTTCATGTCGATGGCCCATCAGCGCGTCTACGAATGCACCGAGGTCGGCGTCTTTGCGCCCGAAATGCGCGCCACCGCCAAACTCGAGGTCGGCGCCGTCGGCTACGCGATCGGCAACGTCAAGTCGCTGGGAGAACTCGACGTCGGCGATACGATCACGTCGCAAAGCAATCCGGCGCACGTTCCACTCGTGGGCTATCGCAAAGCCGTGCCGATGGTTTACTGCGGCCTGTACCCCAACGAGGGCGCCGAATACGACGAGCTTCGCGACGCGCTCGAAAAGCTCAAACTCAACGACGCCGCCCTGGTCTACGAGCCGGAAACCTCGGTCGCGCTCGGGTTCGGATTCCGGTGCGGTTTCCTGGGACTGCTCCACATGGAAATCGTGCAGGAGCGGCTGGAACGCGACTACTCGCTGGACCTAATCGCGACCTCGCCGTCGGTCGTGTTCCGGGTGGTCAAGAACGACGGCAGCGTCGAGATGGTCGATAACCCCTCAAAGCTGCCCGCCACGACGATCGTGCGCGCCATCGAAGAGCCGTACGTCAAGGCCACGATCATCGCACCGCCCGACTACGTGGGGGCGATCATGGAGATCACGCAAACGCGGCGCGGAACGCTCGCCGGCATGGAGTATCTGCACGACGGGCGGGTCATCATGAGCTACGAAATGCCGCTAATCGAGGTCATCGTCGACTTCTTCGACGCGTTGAAATCGCGGACCAAGGGGTACGCGTCGCTCGACTACGACGTGATCGGCTATCGCGAAGGCGACCTCGTCAAGCTCGAGATCATGCTCAACGGCGAACCGGTCGACGCGCTTTCGTTCATCGTCGCGCGCGATAAGGCCGCGGCGCGCGGACGCGCGCTGACCGAGCGGCTCAAAGAGCTGATTCCGCGTCAGATGTTCGACGTTCCGATCCAGGCGGCGATCGGCGGCAAGATCGTCGCCCGCGAAACCGTCGGCGCAATTCGGAAAAACGTTCTGGCCAAATGCTACGGCGGCGACATTACGCGCAAACGCAAACTTCTGGAGAAACAGAAGGTCGGCAAAGAGCGCATGAAACGAGTCGGTCGCGTCGAGCTGCCGCAGGAGGCCTTCATGGCCGTCCTGCGCCTTGAAGATTAACGTTGCCGCCGCCGTCGTGAAGACGTATGTCGCGACCAAGAACGCCGGCAAGCTGGCGGAAATGCGCGCCATCTTCGCCGGGTCGGTACTCGAACTCGAAACGTATGCGGACTACGCCGCCGTCGTCGAAGATGCCGGCGACTACGTCGGAAACGCGCTGCTCAAGGCGCGCGGGCTGGCCGGCGCACTGAGCGCGGCCCACGTTGCGGGCGCCGTCTTGGCCGACGACAGCGGTCTCGAAGTCGACGCGCTCGATGGACGGCCGGGAATCTATTCCGCGCGCTACGCCGGCGCAGAAACGTCGTGGGAACGCCGGCGCGCGCAACTGCTGGCCGAGTTGAGCGGGCTGCCGGAAACCCAGCGCGACGCGCGTTTCGTTTCGGCCCTAGTGTTAATTCTCGCCGGCGGCGACGTGCTCTCGGCGGTGGGTTTCGTGGAGGGGCGCATCGTCGAAGCTGCGCGCGGAAGCGGCGGTTTCGGATACGACCCGGTGTTTCTCTACCCGCCGCGCGGCTGCACGTTCGCCGAACTGAGCGCCGCCGACAAAAACGCGGTCAGCCATCGCCGGCGCGCCGCCGACGCGCTGCTCGCGGCGTTGCGCGAACGTGCCTGAAATCAGGATCGAGCCGGCCGGCGTCGACGATGTTCGCACCGTGCAGCTGCGGCGCGGCGGCGATGCCGCAGCGGTCGCGCTGGCGTTGGAATGCGCCGAACGCGGCGCCGCTTGGACGGCGCGCGATGCGGGCGAAACGATCGGACTGGCGTTGGCCCATCGCTCGAATGACGAGCGCTACGTCGGCGAACTGTTCGTCGAACCGTCGTATCGCGGCCAGGGCATCGGCCGGCAACTATTCGACGCCGCGCTCGCGGATGTCGGCGACGAAGACGTCGCGCGCCGAGCGCTGTTCGCGCAAGGCGATCGCAGCAGCCTGGCCGTCGGCGTACGCCGGGGGCTCGCGCCGGGGGCGACCGTCGTGCGCGTCGCCGGTCCGATCCCGCGCGAAGACGGGCTGCTCGCGATGGCCGCCGGCGACTACCGATTTCAAGTCGACGCAATCGATCCGGTCGCGCACGCGTTCGCGCTCGACGCGCTCGATCGGGAAACGCGCGGCACGACCCGTCGCGCCGACCACGCGCGCTTCAGCCGCGCAGCCTCCGGGTTGGCGTTTTTTTCCGACGGCGAGTTCGTGGCGTACGCGTACGTTTGGCCCGACGGGCGGATCGGACCGATGGCGGCGGTCTCGGGCGCGTACGTCGTGCAAATTTTCGCCTACGCCCTGGTCGCGAGCGCCCGAACGTTCGGCGCATCGTGGTGCACCACGCTGATTCCGGGCGCGAACCTGCGCCTAGCGCGCGCGGTACTGCGCGCCGGCCTGCGCATCGAAGAGACTTTTACGTTAGCCGCGGACGCGCCGGCGCCCGAACTCTCGCGCTACGCAGGCTTTCATCGTTTCGTATTCTAGTAAGTCGCCATCGGGACGTAGCTCAGCTTGGTAGAGCGCTGCGTTTGGGACGCAGAGGCCGCAGGTTCAAGTCCTGTCGTCCCGACCACTTGCGGGGTCGTGGTATCCTAGCCAGGGTGCCGCGCCCTCCCTGCGCCCGTAGTCTAACAGGATAAGGCACGAGTCTTCTAAACTCGAAGATGGGGGTTCGAGTCCCTCCGGGCGCGGATCGTGAACCGCCGTACGCGCCGGCTTATGGTAAAATTTGACGACGTTATGGTGGCCGTAGCTCAGCTGGTTAGAGCGCCTGACTGTGACTCAGGAGGTCGCGGGTTCGGATCCCGTCGGTCACCCCAAGTTTCGCGTCGGCAGCAGACGCACGCGGCAGGACGCTCGCGCGCGGTCTGCGTAACCCTTGCACGGCTCGGACCGAAACGGGCGAGCGCCTTTAGCTCAGTCGGTAGAGCAGCGGCCTTTTAAGCCGTTGGTCCCGGGTTCGAGTCCCGGAGGGCGCAAAACGTTTTGCACCGCTAGCTCAATGGTAGAGCAGGTGACTCTTAATCACTTGGTTGGGGGTTCAAGTCCCTCGCGGTGCACGTTTCATCATCCCCGACGGGCACCGCTAATGCGGCGTGAGGTTCGGGAGGAAAAGCACCCGGGGCGGTCTATTTATCGGGGTTCGCCGCGCAACGAGCGAGCCGGGCATGTGGCGGAACTGGCAGACGCGCTGGATTTAGGTTCCAGTGGGGCAACCCGTCAGAGTTCGAGTCTCTGCTTGCCCACGCAGTTTTCAGCGGACCGGCGCCGCCGCGCGGAAGTAGCTCAGTGGTAGAGCATCGCCTTGCCAAGGCGAGGGTCGCGAGTTCGAATCTCGTCTTCCGCTCCATTTTCGCGCCGCCAGGGGGCCCCGCCGGGCCCCCGCGTCGTAGATGCCTTCCAATCACTTCGACCGCTTCGGGGAGCAGCACGTCCTGAGCATCTCAACCCTTACCCGCCTGGCGCCTACGCAGGTGGAACTGGAAATCCCGATCACGTCCGACGAGCTGGCCGCGGCCGAAGACCGGGCGTTCCGCAAGCTGGTCAAGAACGTGCGGCTGCCGGGCTTTCGGCAGGGCAAAGTTCCCCGCAAGGTTTTCGAGCAAAGTTACGGCTCGACCGCCATTACCAACCAGGCGATCGAGGACGTTCTTCCGGACGTCTACGCGCGGGCTATTCGCGAGCACGCACTGCAACCGGTCGAGCGCCCCAAAATGGAGGTCGTCGAGGAAACCGACGGCCGGCCCACCCGGCTCAAGGCGACGGTCGAAGTCCGGCCCGAGATTACGCTCGGCACCTACACGGGGATAGCGGTTTCGCGTCCGCCGGCGGTCGTAAGCGATGCCGACGTCGAGCGCAGCCTCGGGGCACTGGCCAAAGAACGCGCCACGTTGGTGCCGGTCGAGCGCGCGGCCCAACCGGGCGACGTGGTAACGCTCGACTATGAAGGAACGATCGACGGAATCCCGTTTGAAGGCGGAAGCGCGTCCGGCCAGGTGACCGAACTTTCCGAAGGACGGTTTATCCCCGGATTCGTCGCCGGCATCGTCGGCATGACCGCCGGGCAAACCAAGGACGTCGAAGCCCGTTTTCCCGATCCGTACGGCCAAGCCGAACTAGCGGGCAAGACCGCGGTATTCGCGGTAACGCTGCACGACGTCAAGCAGCTGGATTCGCCGGCGCTCGATGACGAGTTCGCGAAAGGCGTTTCGGAGAGTTGGTCCTTGGCGGACTTGCGCGCCGACGCGCGCCGGCGTTTAGAAGCGCTTTCGGCGGCGCGCGAACGCCGCGCGATTGGAAACGCCGTCATGGAAAAGCTCTTGAAGGCGCACGAGTTTTCGCTTCCGGCGACGATGGTCGAGAGCGAATTCGGGCATCTGATGGAGGACGCGACTTCGGCTGCGGCGCGCGCGAACTTGCCGTTCGACGAGTACGCCGTGCGGCTCGGAACGACTGAAGAAGATCTGCGTCGCGAATATCGCTCGGACGCCGAAATGCGCGTAAAGGGCACGCTGCTGATCGAGCAAATCGCGCAGGCCGAGCACATCGTCGCCACGCCGGCCGACATCCAGGAAGAGCTGGCAGCGCTCGCGCGTCAGTATCGCCAGCCGGTCGCAAAGGTTCGCGAGGCCTTGGGCAACGGCGTGCTGTCGCTGATGGACGGCATCGTCCGAACCAAGACGCTTGATTTCCTGATCGACAACGCCGAGGTCGCGACCGCCGGCGAGACTACGGCGGAGCCCGAAGAAACCCCCGAGGCGGCGTCGTAGTTACAGCTAGGAGCGCCGCCGGGCGCGGCACCGTTCGTAAAATGATGAAAGAGTAAAGCAGACATGGGACACTTGGTTCCGATGGTCGTCGAGCAGACGGCACGCGGGGAGCGCGCGTACGACATCTATTCGCGCTTGCTCAAGGACCGGATCGTTTTCATCGGCGGTCCGATCGACGATCACCTGGCGAATCTGGCGATCGCGCAACTGCTCTTCCTGGAAAAGGAAGATCCGGATAAGGACATCGACATGTACGTCAACTCGCCGGGCGGCAGCGTCACGGCCGGGTTGGCGATGTTCGACGCGATGCGGTTCATCAAGCCGGACGTCGCGACGATCTGCATGGGGATGGCCGCCTCGATGGGATCGATTCTGCTGACCGGCGGTGCCGCCGGCAAGCGCTACGCCCTTCCGCACGCCAAAATTCTGATCCACCAGCCCTGGGTATCCCAAATCGGCGGCCAGGCCACCGACGTCGAAATTGCCGCCCGCGACCTGATCGCCACGCGCCAGACGGTCGCCCGGATCTACGAAGAGACCACCAAGAAGCCGCTCGAGCAAGTGCTGCGCGATATCGACCGGGATTACTACATGACGGCCGAGGAGGCCAAAGATTACGGGATAATCGACCAGATTCTCGAAAACCACCAGAGTCTGCCGACGCCGGCCTGACGAGTCGAGGGAGGAAACCGGCGCACCATGTTCCGCTTTGGAGATGAAAAGGGCCAGCTCAAATGCAGCTTCTGCGGTAAATCGCAGGAGCAGGTGCGTAAATTGATCGCGGGTCCGGGCGTCTACATCTGCGACGAATGTATCGAGCTCTGCAACGAGATCATCGAGGAAGAGCTCTACAAAAACGTCGACGAGAACCTCCGCCTCCGGAACATTCCTAAGCCCAAGGAAATCGACCACATCCTCAACCAGTACGTGATCGGCCAGGAGCGCGCCAAGAAGTCGCTGGCGGTGGCGGTATACAATCACTACAAGCGCATCAACGCCGGCGGGAGCGCCGACGACGTCGAGCTGCAGAAGTCGAACATCCTGTTAGTCGGGCCGACCGGGTCGGGCAAGACCTACCTGGCGCAAACGCTGGCGAAGATTCTCGACGTGCCGCTGGCGATGGCCGACGCAACGTCGCTGACCGAGGCCGGCTACGTCGGCGAAGACGTCGAGAACATTCTGCTCAAGCTGATCCAAGCCGCCGACTACGACGTTAAGCGGGCCGAAAAAGGGATCGTCTACATCGACGAAATCGACAAGATCGCGCGCAAGAGCGAGAACCCGTCGATTACCCGCGACGTGTCCGGCGAGGGCGTCCAGCAGGCGCTTTTAAAGATTCTCGAAGGCACGACCGCCAACGTTCCCCCGCAGGGCGGGCGCAAGCACCCGCATCAAGAGTTCATTCAGATCGACACGACCAACGTGCTGTTCATCTGCGGCGGGGCGTTCGACGGTCTGGAGCGGATCATCGAATCGCGCGTGGCCGCCAACAACATGGGTTTCCGTGCGA
This sequence comes from Candidatus Tumulicola sp., assembly GCA_036509155.1. Lineage (GTDB taxonomy): Bacteria > Vulcanimicrobiota > Vulcanimicrobiia > Vulcanimicrobiales > Vulcanimicrobiaceae > Tumulicola. The sequence continues at coordinate 9,281 of DATCGB010000051.1, forward strand.
AGCCCGAGGGACGACGCGAGCAGCGCGTCGGCAAACTGCTCCAGCAGCTGATGCCCGAAGACTTGCTCAAGTTCGGCCTGATCCCCGAGTTCATCGGCCGCCTGCCGATCGTCGTGACGCTCGACGCGCTCGACGAACTGGCCCTGCGGCGCATCCTGACCGAACCGCGGAACGCGCTCGTCCGTCAGTTCCAAAAAATCCTGAACATGGACGGCGTCGACCTGCAGTTCACCAAAGAGGCATTGGTCGCGATCGCGATCAAGGCGCAAAGCCGCAAGACCGGCGCGCGCGGGTTGCGCTCGATTCTCGAAGAGACGATGCTCGAAGTCATGTACGATTTGCCGTCGATGCAGGGCGTCAAAAAATGCATCGTCAACAAAGACGTCATCGAGAAAAAAGAAGCGCCGACCCTGATTTATCAGGAGCAGAAGAAGGACATGCCGGCCTAACCAGCCCGGCGAGGTGCCCGCGGCCGGCGTGCTGAACGCAGGTCGGACCCATGCACCTTCCCAAGCAGTACGATCCCAAGTCGGTCGAGCCGCGGCTTTACGAGCAGTGGGAGCGCGGCGGGTATTTTCACGAGGAGCCCGACCCGGCGCGACCGCCGTTCATCGTCTGCATGCCGCCGCCTAACGTCACCGGCCGGGCGCATTTGGGCCACGGTTCGACCTACTTGCCGATGGACGTGTTGGTCCGGTATCACCGGATGCTCGGCGACAACGCCGACTGGCTGCCGGGTCTCGACCACGCGGCCATTGCTACCGAGGCCGTGGTGATTAAAGCGTTGGCGAAGGAAGGCCGCACGCGCGACGACCTGGGCCGCGAACGCTTCGTGGCGCGCACGTGGGAGTGGTCGCGCACGTACGGCGGTCAGATCGACAATCAGTTCCGCGCGCTCGGGTTCGGTCCCGACTGGAAGCGCGCGCGATTTACGATGGACGAAGGACCGTCGGCGGCGGTTCGCAAGGTGTTCGTCGACCTCTATCGTGAGGGACTAATCTATCGCGGAAAGCGGCTGATCAACTGGGATCCAAAAGGTCAGACGACCGTTTCGGATGCCGAGGTCGAGCACGACGAGCGCGACGCCACTTTGTGGTACGTCAAGTACCCGTCGGCCGACGCCGGTTCGAACGACGGCCCGGTCGTCGCCACCACCCGGCCCGAGACGATTCTCGGCGACGTCGCAATCGCCGTGCACCCGGACGACGAGCGCTACGCGTCGTGGATCGGGAAGCAGGTGCTCGTCCCGCCGCTGCTCGATCGCGCGATTCCGGTGATCGCCGACGACGCCGTCGACCGCGCGTTCGGAACCGGTGCCGTGAAGGTAACGCCGGCCCACGACGCCACCGACTACGACATCGGCGTGCGCCACGATCTCCCGATGCCGTCCGTCATCGGGCTCGATGCGAAGATCACCGCCGCCGAGATCGACGTGGGGCCGTACGCGGGGCTCGATCGCTTCGATGCACGCGCGCGCATCGTCGAAGACCTGCGCGCGAAACACTTGCTCGTGAAAGAGGAAGCTTACCGGCATGCGATTTCGGTAAGCGAACGTTCGGGCGACGTCATCGAACCGCTACTGTCGCTGCAGTGGTTCGTCAAGATGGCGCCGCTGGTCAAACCGGCGCTCGACGCCTACCGCGACGGGCGCTTGAAGTTCGTCCCCGAGCGGTACGGCCGGACGTACGAGCAGTGGCTGGAAAATATTCGCGACTGGAACGTTTCGCGCCAGTTGTGGTGGGGGCATCAGCTTCCGGTATGGTATACGCCCGACGGGACGCCGGTGATCGCGCAGAGCGAATCCGAAGCGCTCGACATCGCGGCGCGCGAGCACGGAACGCGCGAGCTGACGCGCGATCCCGACACACTCGACACGTGGTTTTCGAGCGGCATCTGGCCGTTCTCGATTCTCGGTTGGCCCGAAGCGACGCCCGAGTTGGCGTGCTGGTATCCGTCGCAAGTGCTGATCACCGGCGGAGACATCATATTCCTGTGGGTCGCGCGCATGGTGATGCTGGGCATCCACTTTCTCGGCAAGCTGCCGTTTCCGGACGTGTTCGTCACGCCGCTGGTCTTCGACGCCCAAGGCCGCAAGATGTCGAAGTCGCTGAACAACGCCATCGATCCGATGGACCTCGCGGAGCAGTACGGAGCCGACGCGTTTCGAATGGGCATCCTGCGTCAGATGCGAATCGAAGGGCAAGAGATCCGGTTTCAGGAGTCGCGTTGCGAGGAGGCTCGCAACTTCAATAACAAGGTGTGGAATGCGACGCGCTACCTGCTGGGGCTGCCCGGCGGTTTACCCGACGCGCTGACCCTGCCCCCGCGCGCGGCCATGACCCCGGCCGATCGTTGGATCCTGACGCGTCTTCACGACACGATCGTGCAGGTCGGCAAGCTGTTCGACGGGTACGACATCGGCGGCGCGGCCGATGCGGTTTGGCGTTTCGCATGGTACGAGTTCTGCGACTGGTACGTCGAGGCGACCAAAGTGCCGGAGAACGCCGCGACGCGCGCCGCGGTCTTGTCGTTCGTGTGGAATAACGCGATGCGCCTGCTGCATCCAATCGCACCCTTCATCAGCGAAGAAGTGTGGCTGGCCTTGCCGCACGACGGCCGGAGCATCACGACCGCGGCGTGGCCCGACCCGCTGGAAGTCCCGGTCGACCGGGGCGCGGAGGCCGACTTCCAGGCGATGCAGCGAACGATCGAACGGCTGCGCAACCTGCGGGCCGAAATGGGATTGCAGCCCAAAGAACGAGTGACGCTCGACGTGCCGGCTGCCGTTTCGGAACCGATCGCCGCACTGCTCGGGCACTTCGCAACGGCCGCGATCGCCCGCAGCGACGTTCCGGCCGGCCCCGGCCTGCCCGAAGCGCTCGGCGAGGTGACCGTGCGGGCTCCGCACGACGTGCTTGCCGCGCGCTACGCCAAAGACGTCGCCCGGCTGCGCGGCGAGGTCGAACGCCTGGAAAAGAAGCTCGAAAACTCGCAGTTC
>DATCGB010000052.1:0-22293 GCA_036509155.1 Candidatus Tumulicola sp.
TCGTGGCGGCGGCGACCCTGGGGGCGGCTACTTCCAAGCGCCGCTGACGGCGGATGCGCTGCACTCCTGGCCAATGCACGGCAGTCCGAAAATCCGCTCGATCGTCCGCAGAACCGAGTAATGATCGATCCGCTGCGTCCGGTCGATGCCCGGCCGAATCATCGGACCGACGAACACCGTTGGAATGCGGTTCGTACCGTCCCGATCCGGTTCGGCTTCATCCCAAGTCACGATCAGCAATCCGTCGTTCTTTGCGTTCCACGCGACGATCGGCGGCAGATTCTTCGCCATCCAGGTATCGCCAACTCGGGTCGGACAGTCGTGCATGTCGTTGCACATGTTTGGGATTACCCACATGACTGTGGGCACGGTTTCGGGCAAGCCGCGATACACGCGATTGCTCGTGGCCGGAACGTTGGTAAAGTCGACCCATGGATTGTGCTTACGGGCGTACGCGATCGTCCAGCAGCCGCGATAACCGTCGCGGGGCATCGACTCCGCGTAGCCCGTAAAGGTTTTTCCGGCGGCGACCAACTCGGAGGCAAGGTTCGGCGTGTCGTACGAAACCGGACAGTGGTCGCTGGTCAGCCCGTGAGTCGATCCGGAGAAGAGCGCGAGGTAGTTGGGTTCGCTTGGATGGATCACGGCGTGGCTATCGGCGAACAATCGGCCTTGCGGCAACAGCGTAGCGTTAAAATACGGCGCTTGCGAGTTGCCGACGACGCGCTGGTCGTCGCGGTTCTCCATGACGACTACGGTCACGTGCGACGCGTGCGGTCCGGCGCGCGCATCCTGGTCGACGGGCTTGGCGGCCGCCAACGCCACCGCCAGCAGCGCGAGAACCAGAAACCGTTTCATCGCACGGTCAGCGGGCGGTAGCGAATGCGATGGGGCGCGGCGGCTTCTTCGCCCAGGCGGTTTTTCTTGTCGGCCTCGTACTCTTGGTAGTTGCCCTCGAAGAAATGCACCTGCGAGTTACCTTCAAAGGCAAGAATGTGGGTCGCGATGCGGTCGAGGAACCAGCGGTCGTGGCTCACCACCAGCACCGTGCCCGCGAATTCGCTCAAGCCGTCTTCAAGCGCACGCAGCGTCTCGACGTCGAGATCGTTGGAAGGTTCGTCGAGCAGCAGCACGTTGGCTCCGCCCAGCAGCGTCTTTGCCAGGTGCAGGCGCCCGCGCTCGCCGCCCGAGAGCGTGCCGACGATTTTTTGCTGGTCTCCGCCCTTGAAGTTGAAACGCCCGAGATAGGCGCGCGACGGCATCTGGAACTTCCCGACGGTAATCAGGTCGAGACCGCCGCTGACGTCGTCGAATACGGTCTTGTCGTTGTCGAGTGATTCGCGGGTCTGCTCGACCACGCCGAGCGTCACCGTCGGGCCGACGCGAATTTCGCCCGCGTCGGGACGCTCCTTCCCGGCGATCATGCGGAAGAGGGTCGTTTTGCCCGCGCCGTTCGGGCCGATGATGCCGACGATCGCGCCGGCCGGAATCGAGAAGCTGACGTCTTCCATCAAGAGCCGGTCGCCGTACGCCTTGGCGACGCCGGCGAACTCGATCACGCGATCGCCCAGCCGCTCGCCGACGGGAATAAAGATCTCTTGCGTCTCGTTGCGGCGCTGGTACTCGTAACTCGACAGCTCCTCGAAACGCGCGATGCGGCTCTTGCTTTTGGATCGGCGGCCCTTAACGCCCGAACGAACCCACTCGAGCTCGCGCTTGAGCGCCTTGCGGCGCGCCGACTCCGACGAGTCTTCGGCAACCAGGCGCGCTTCTTTCTGCTCGAGCCACGAGCTATAGTTACCTTTCCACGGAATCCCGCGTCCGCGATCCAGTTCGAGAATCCATTCGGCGGCGTTGTCCAAGAAGTACCGATCGTGCGTTACCGCAACCACCGTTCCGGGAAAACGAGCCAAAAACTGCTCCAGCCACTCGACGCTTTCCGCGTCGAGATGGTTGGTCGGCTCGTCGAGCAGCAGCATGTCGGGTTTCGAAAGCAGCAGCCGGCACAGCGCAACGCGACGCTTCTCGCCGCCCGACAACGGTCCGATTTTCGCGTCCCAGGGCGGAAGGCGCAACGCGTCGGCGGCGATTTCGAGCTGCTGTTCGAAGTCGTCGGCGCCTTGCGCGAACAGAATCGCTTCGAGTTTGGCTTGCTCGTCGGCCAGAGCTTCGAAGTCGACGTCGGGTTCGCCGTACGCCGCAAACACCTCGTCGAGCCGCTTGCGCGCGGACACGACCTCGGAAAGCCCCTCTTCGACGGTTTGGCGCACAGTTTTTTCCGGGTCGAGTGCCGGCTCTTGCTCCAGGTATCCGATCGTGAGGTTCGCCATCGGCTTGGCCTCGCCGTCGAATTCCGTGTCGACCCCCGCCATGATGCGCAGCACGGTCGATTTCCCCGCGCCGTTAAGGCCGAGAATACCGATCTTTGCGCCCGGGAAGAAACTGAGCGAAATATCCTTGAGAATTTGGCGTTTCGGCGGAACGACTTTGCCGACGCGATACATCGTATAAACGAATGACATGGCCGGCTGACGGTTCTACGCCGACGCTGACGTCCCCCATTTCCGTCTGCTATAATCGGCTCGATGGCAAGAAGGCTGCGAAACCATCCGGCGCACGAGGACGAGGCCGACCGGCACGCCCGCGCCCGCCGGGTTCCGGCGGTCGTCGCGGTTGCCGTCGCAGTTCTGGCCTTGGCGGGGCTCGCCTACTTGCGCGCCAAGGGCGTCGGCTGGTGAGCGGCGGTCGTGGACGCAGCTAGCCAGTACGCGCTGGCGTACGCGCTCACCACGACGGCCGGGGTCCGGGCGATGCTCTCGCTGACGGCGGTCGCCGTGGCCGCGCACTTCCACCTCGTTCATCCGCCCGACGCCTTTGCTTGGCTGGGCTCGACGGCCGCGATGTGGACTCTGGGGGCGTTCGCCGTCGTCGAAATGCTCGCCGACAAAGTGCCGCTGCTCGATCACGTCCTGCACGTCGCGCAAATCGCGCTCAAGCCGGCGGCCGGCGCGATCCTCGTCGGCGGTGCCGTTCACGCGCAGTCCCACGAGGCGCTCGTAACGCTCATGATTCTCGGCGGGCTTAACGCGTTGGGCGTGCACGCCGCCGTCGCGGCGGTGCGCGGCGCATCGACGGTCACGACCGGGGGCGTCGCCAATCCGGTCGTCAGCACCGCCGAAGACGCCGGTTCGATCGGCGCGTTGATTCTGACGTTCATCGCCCCCTTCGTCGCGGCCGCCATCGCGCTTGCGTTCGCCGTCGCGCTGGCGATATTCGCACGCGGCGCTTACCGTCGCGTACGCGCCGCCCAGCCCTAAAAGCGGAGCGGAAGCGGACTTCCCCACGTCGAACGGGCCGGGCACCTTGTTCTTGAAAGGAGCGCGTTCGTCAATGAACCTTCTCGGACGTATTTCTCTCGGTCTCGTTCTCACTTCGGCGATTGCGGGTGTCTCGATGGCGCCGGCGGCAGCGGCCGCTCCGGTGCTCGTCAAGCAATGCTTCGTAACGCCGCCCAAACCGCTGAGCAAAACCGCCAGCGGCACGCAGATCGACTACATCATCTACGGTAAAAAAGCGGCGCAAAGCATCACGTTTGCGGTTTCATATCGCAACGCCGCCCAGCATTTTCTCCGGACCGTTACCGACTACGGAACGTTTTCGCCGGGCGTCCAAATCAACCATCACCTCAGCCTCTACAACGACGTCACGTACGCGGGCAAAAACGTGCAGTCGTGCATTCCAGTCAAAGTAAAATGGGCGGATTCGACCCTGTGGGTCGCGCCCTCGTCCCATTAACTAGTCGCTTTCGATAACCGGCAGGAAGGGTCTCGGACGACGTCCGGGACTCTTTCTTATCGGGTCGGCAACCTGCTAGGAGCCCGTAGGGCTCCTAGTGTTCGATCGCTTGGCGCTGACGATTGCCGAACAGGTAGACGATAACGCCCGTGCCGACCATCAGCGCGGTTAGACCGAGAACTTTTTCAACCGAAAGCGCTTTGTTTGGGTCGTCGTCGGCCGGGAAAACCGCGAAAACCGCCGCCACCACGGTGGTCGCCAGTCCGATCAGCGCGGCCGTCGCGACCGTCCATCGGCCGCCTGGGATCCGCACCAAGCCGGGAACGGACGACGGCGCATACAGCTTTATCGCCGACGCAAACAGCAGGATGAAGGGCAGCATCGTGATGATCACGGTCGAGCCGACCAAAACCTCGTACGCGCCTTTAACCGTGCTCCCGCCTTGTCCTAGGAACACGAAGATTACCGCAATCCCCGCTTGCGTCAGCAACGCGGCCACCGGCGAACCCCACTTCGGATGCATGCGCCCGAATACCGGCGGCAGATAGCGGTCGATTCCCGCCACGAACGGGATGCGCGCCACCGCGCCGAGCCAGGCGCCGCAGCTGCCAAAACAGCTGACGGCTACCAAGATCGCTGCAACCGGGGTCAAAACGCTCCATCCCAGCCGCGCGCTGACGTTCGCAACGGCCTGCATCACGCCCGACGATGGATTGACCGCGTGCGACGGGAGGATTGCCAACACCGCGACGGTTCCCAAAATGTAGATGACGCCGATCGCCGGCGCCGCGATTGCCAGCCCGAGCGGAATCGAGCGGCGCGGATTACGGATCTCTCCGCCCAAAAACGAAATCGCTTCGGGGCCGGTCCACGCAAACGCAATGACCGACCAAAAAATTACGTCCTTGATCTGCAGCCCCGGGCGAATCGTCTCGGCCGTGACGGGCATCGCCGGGCCGAACTTCCACCACGCGAGAATTCCGAGGCCGATCAGGATCAGCGTCGCCGCCCAGCGGCTCGCGGCGCCGACGTTGTTCAGCCACTTGCCGACGTCGAGCCCCAGCACGTTGACCAGCGTTGCGAGCGTGAGCCCGAAGACCGCAACCCCAATGAAGTACCACGGGGACAGCGCCAGGGCACCGCCGCTGCCGCCGGTGACGAACAGCGCGTTTCCGGCCGCAAAGTAGAGCAATGCCGGGAAATACGGAAGGTTGGACGTCCAATACGTCCAGCCCGTAAAGAATCCGGCGAACGGCCCGAACGCGCGCTTGCTCCAGACGTACATACCGCCCTCATCCGGATGGTGCGACGTCAGGTACACCACGCAGATGGAAAGTGGAACGAACATCGCCAGGCAGCCGATGACCCACACGACGATCGACGACGGGCCCGCCGCGGCAGCCGTCGCAACCCATTGAAGGTTGGACCCCGCCACGACAAAAAAGAAAATCACGTCCGCCAAGCCCATCGTACGGCGCAGCTGCATGCCCAACAGTGCGGGAAGCCGCTCGAAGGTCCTGCTCGCTTGCCGGTTAAGACTCGCCGAGTCATGCAATCGTACGCCGCCGGCGCATCGTCGCTCCTATCGCGCTCGATCGTCTGGGACAATCACACGTGCATGCCGCTTCGTCCCCACGACGAAACTTTTCTGCCGCAGCTGGAGCGACTGGCTCGCAGCGGCGTCACGGTCGTCGGCATCAACGTCGGCTTTGGCGAACAAACGATCGCCGAGCACGTTCGAATGCTCGCGCACTTTCGGCGGTGGATTCGCGCCCGCGGCGACCGCTATCTGCTGATCGACGGTGCGGACGACGTCGAGCGCGCCAAAGCGACGGGCCGGCTCGGCGTGTTCTTCGACATTGAGGGAGCGCGGGCGATCGACGACCAGCTCAGCTTGATCGGACTGTATTACGATCTGGGCGTGCGCTGGATGCTGATGGCCTACAACCGCAACAACCGCGTCGGCGGCGGCTGCCTCGACGAGGACCCCGGCCTAACGGAGTTCGGCTATGCCGTTGTCGACGAGATGGAGCGCGTCGGCATGATCGCGTGCTGCTCGCACACCGGCGAGCGCACGGCCTTGGACGTTATCGCGCATTCCCGCAATCCGGTCATCTTCTCGCACTCCAACCCGCGAGCGCTCTGGGACCATCCGCGCAACGTTCGCGATGGGGTCATCCAAGCGTGTGCGGCTAAAGGCGGAGTGATCGGCATCAACGGCGTCGGCCAGTTTCTGGGCGACAACGATACCCGCAGCGAAACGGTCGCCCGCAACGTTGACTACGTGGCGCGTCTGGCCGGCGTCGATCACGTTGCGCTCGGGCTCGACTACGTTTTCGACGCGAACGAGCTGGCCGACTATCTTGCATCGATGCCGGAAACGTTTCATCCCGGCGCGGCCGGCCCGTCCGATTTCGTCAACCCCGAACAAATTCCCGAGATCGTCGCACGCCTCGCAGACTTCGGCTACGCCGGCGACGACCTGGCCAAAATCCTCGGAACGAATCTGCTGCGGGTCGCGCGAGCGGTATGGAAGCCTGCGACCGCGCGTTCCGGCTCGAACTAGGTTACGGCGCGCAGCCTTGGTCGACCCAAAGTTTGAAACGCTCGCACATCGCGGGCGTCCAACGCGCTTCTCCGGAGCCGGGCGGCGGCATCGTGCCGCCGGTTACCGTTTTGTAAATCCCAGCCGCGTGCTTTTGAACGTCGTCCCGGCTGCTCAGATCCAAGTCAAACGCTTTCATGTGATCGACGTCGGTATCCGTGAACATCGGGCGGATGTCTTTCTCGAAGCTCGTCTTGGTATCATCGGTCATTATCGGTCTCGCTCCCGTCGTGTCTGCGGGCACAGACCCGCCGTAACCGCCCACCTTCCCCAGCAACGCGGCGAACCTTTCCTTTCCGGTTATCGCCCCGGTTTCGCGGGAACACTACGGTAATGCGCCCCACGAAAAGACGGATCGTCTTGGCGGGCCTCGCCGGAATCGCGATACTGGTCCTGCTCGTCGTCGTATTTTGGCAAGCGCTCATCCGCATCGCCATCGTGGCGGCCCTCACGTCGTTCGCGGGAGTGAATCTTTCGTTCGGTCACCTCAACGTGCACGCCGGACGGCTGTTGGCGACGGCCGTGCGCGTCGAGAATACGGCCGGCGAACCGATCGCAGAGGTCGGGAAGGTGGAGTTGCGATACTCGCTGCGCGATCTGCTCCCGGGCGGTTCGCGGGCGTTCGGTTTATCGGGATTCGACATAGAAGATGCGCACGTAACCGTCATCCGCCATAAGGATGGAACGTTCAACATCCCAATCCCCAAGCGGCGAGCCGCGCAACCGCCGTCGTCGGCGCCGTTTGTGTTCGACGGGCGCCTACGCAACATATCGATCGACGTCTACGATGGCGCGCAAGGCGTTCCGGCCGCGCGCCATCTGATGGCCAAGCTCGCGTACGCCGACATGCACGTGGCGACCAACGCGCGATCGCGCTATCGGGCGGCCTTGACGTACGTCCAAGACGGCCAGGCGTTTCCGGTCGAAGGCTCGGGCGACGTCGACGTTCGGCAAGGCGTGGGAACGCAACGGTGGCGAACGGCGCGGCTGCCGATCGCGCGAATCGTCGACTTCGCGTTGAACTCACCGAGTTTCCACATGGTCGGCGGATCGCTCTTCGACGTCGACGCGCGGCTCGTCGCGCTAGCGGATCGAAGCGGAGCGCTTCGTCAACATCTCAGCGTGACGACGACGATCGACGGCGCGCGAATCGCCATCGGCGGCCTAGCCAAACCCCTACGAAACGTCCACGGCCCACTGGCCGTCTACGGCAACGGATTGCTGCTGCAGGACGTAAATGCGACGATCGCCGGCGTACCGGTCCACCTGGGCGGCGGCATCTTTGGTTTTGGCTCGCCGTCGTTTCGCTTGACCGTGGCGGGGCGCGGCGACCTGCGCGATTTGCGCACCGCGCTCGCGCAATCGGCGTCGCTCCCGCTGGCCGGCTCCGCACGGCTCAACGTCATGGTCGAAGGTGCGCCCTCGAAGCCGCTGACGCTGATCGCGCTTCGCTCGCCGCATGCATCGTATGCGTCGGTACCGGTCGACGCGCCCGACGGCCTGTTCGCCTTCGACGGTCAAGAAATCGACGTCGTCGATTTTCGCGCTTGGTATGGCGGCATCGCCCTTCAAACGCGCGGGCGGCTGAACTTGCATCCCAAGCCGCGCGCCGTCGAAATCGTGGCCGCAGCCGACAGCCCGGCGGGCGCGCTGCCCTATGCGGATGCGCTCGTACCCGGCATGCCGCTGCACGCCGACGTCGTCGCGCTGGGCGACCGCATGAGCCAAGTCGATGCCCGCGGCATCGTCACGGGCAACGCTCGCGGCCAAACGCTGGCCGCCGCGTTCGAGCTCCGCAGCGACGGCGTCGGGACGATCGGTCCGGCGCGTATCGACAAACCGAATCAGTCGCTCTACGCCATCGCCGCCGTCGATCGCCCGCACAACCGCTTTGACGGATATGCCGAAGCGTCGAATCTTCGTCTGTCGACGACCGGCAGCCGCGCGTCGCTGCCCGGTTTTCGCCTAACCGAGCCGCCCGCAGTCGCCGCCACGGTCGACGCACGGGTCGTCGGCAACGTGCGCGACGGCCGGCTGCACGTCGCGGGCGCAGCCCGGCTTACCGACGTTCGTTCGCCGCTGGGAAACGTCGCGCACGCCAACGTCACCTTCGGGCGCACGCCGCAATCGCCGCTGGAAGTGGCGATGAGCGCCGGTGGCATCGGCGCGCTCGGGGCAGTCGCGAGCGCCGCGCTGTCGTACGATCGTGGAACCGTTCATCTGAAGGAAGCGGCGGCCGCATCGCACGGTACGTTCGTCGACGCGCGTGGCGACGTCACCGGCCTGCAAGCCGGTGCGCCGCGCTACGACCTCGTCGCGAACGTGCACTCAGCCGACGTCGCTCCAATCGCCAACCTCGTCGCACCCAAAACGGCCGGCCTGGTCGAAGGCAGCGCGGAGGCGCGGCTGCACGTGGTCGGGTCGGGGCGTTCGCCGTCCGTCGCGGGCAGCGTGCAGTTCCCGGAGGGGGCCGTTAACGGGCTGCCGTTCCAAAACTTAAATGCGTCGATCGCGGGAACGGCGGCTTCGCTGACTCTGCGCAACGGACGCGTTGGCGTCGGCTCGACCGATATTGCGTTTGCCGGCAGCGCGAGCGCGTCGGCGCAACGGGTCGCGATCTCGGCGCCGCATGCCGACTTGCGGGACTTCAACGACTTCTTCGATGCCGGGGACATGCTCGCCGGTCGCGGACGTGTGCGCGCGGCGGTCGCACTGTCGCGCGGCACCGTGGTCGCGACCTCCGGCAATGTCGACCTGCGCAATGCCAAGCTGCGAAGTTTCGATCTCGGCACGGCCGATGCGAACTGGCATGGAAGCGGACGCAGCATCGACACCACCGTCGCCTTCGGCGCCGACTCCGGGCGCGTTCGGGCATCCGGAACGGTCGGACTGAACGGCACGATCGACGTGACGGCCCACGCCCGCGACGTCGATCTGGCGCGCTGGCTTCCGATGGCCGGATTCGTCGTCCCGGTCACCGGCATCGCCCAAGCCGACGTTACCGCAGTCGGCCGTTACCCGAACCTCGACTCGCACGTGAGCGCGCAGGTTCGACAAGGAAGCGTGGGGCGGGTGCCGGTGCAAGAGTTGACGCTGGCGGCCACCACGCGCGCCGGCCGCGGACGTTTGAGTCAAGCGACCCTGCTCGTTCCCAACGCGCGCGTGACCGGAAGCGGTACGTTTGGCTTGCGCCCGAGCGACCCCCTCGGACTGATATTTCATGCGACGACGGCCGATGTGGCGGCGCTGGCAAAAACGCTTTCGGGACGCACGTTCGACGCCGCCGGAGCGCTCGACACCACGCTGCACGTCGCGGGAACGCGCGCGCACCCGCTACTCGACGACCAGTTCGTGCTCTCGAGCGCCCGCTACGGAACCTTCGTCGTGCCGCGCGTCGCCGGCAGCCTGCGCGTCGACGAGCGTACGGTCGCGCTTTCGTCTGGCGAAATCGATCTACAAAAGGGGCGGCTGCTCGCCAACGCAACGCTGCCGATTCGGCTGGTTCGGTTCCGGGTCGACGAACGAAACCGCCCGATCGGCGGATCGATCGTCGCCGACGGCATTGAGGCTTCAAACTTCGTCGGGCTGTTGCCGTCAGGCACGAAGATCGGCGGCCGCTTGAACGGACGGGTCGATCTGAGCGGGACCGTGGACGCGCCGGCGCTAAACGGTGCGATCGTCTTCGATAACGGGAGCTTTTCCGGGCCGCAGGAAAGCGTGCCGGTTACGGGCGCAACCGCACGGCTGGCTTTGTCGGGCACGTCGATCGTGCTTCAGAACGCCCACGCAAATGCCGGCGGAGGAAGGCTCGACGCCGACGGCAACGCCGCGATTCCGAGCCTGCGCGATATCCATAACGCGAGCGTGGCCGTCAATCTGCACGCGCGCGGCCTGCAGCTCGATATGCCCGCCTACATCAAGGGCCGCTTTGACGGCGACCTGAGCCTGAAGCGCGATCCGGCGTCGCGCGCCGTTGCCGGCGGTACGGTCGCGGTCAGCGGCGCGCGCGTACCGCTGACCGCGCTCTACAACCCCAAAACCTCCACCGCCGCGCCCGCGACTTTGCCGGATATCGGGCTCGATCTGCACGTCAACGTCGGCCGCGACGTGCGCGTCGTGAGTTCGAACGTCGACGTCGGCGCGCAGGGATCGGTGCATGTGATGGGTTCGCTGCAGGCACCGCAACTGGCCGGCTCGTTCGTCTCGACCGGCGGCACCGTCAGCTTTCTGCGCGAGTTCCGAGTCCAACAGGCGACCGTCAGATTCAAACCGTCGAGCGGAATCGTGCCCACCGTCGATGCAACCGCCACCACGTATGTCGCGGATCCGCCAACCAACGTTGCGCTGCGGGTTACCGGACCGGCGACCAACATGAACGTTACGTTTGCGTCCGACCCGTCCTACAACCGCGAACAGATCCTCGGACTGCTGGTCAACGCACAGGCGTTCGGGGCAGTTCGCGGCGTGTCGACTACCGGCACGTCGCCGTTTTCGGTGTCCTCGACCATCACGACGCTAGCGGCCGGCCAAATCAACACGCTCTTTACGCGTAACCTGCTCGAGCCGCTGTCGGTCGCGCTCGGAAACAGTCTCGGTTTGCAGAACCTGCAGATCACCAACGACCTGCAAGGTGGTTTCGGGGTCAATGCCGTCAAAACGATCGGCAAGAACGTCAACTTCGTGTTCGCGCAAACCTTCAACCAACCGCGCCGTACGGCGTGGAGCATCCAAGCACATCCAAACGTCGCCACGCAGCTGAATTTGACGGCCTATACTTCGCAAGATACGCAGGCGCTCGGGTATCAGCCCACGCTCGTGCAAAACCTGAACTACGGGAGCACGACGCTGATACCGCTCGATACCGGCACCAACGGAATCGACTTCAAGTATCAACGGAAATTCCCGTGATACGTGCGGTTCTCGCGCTTTTTGGCCTGGTCGCGACGGTGACGGCTTGCGCGGCGCACGCGCCGCCGGCACCCGTTGCGTCCGTGCCGAACGGCCCCCCCGCACGCGTCGACATCGGCCGCGCGCTGGTGCGCCATCCATTTGCCGCGGTGCTGGCGCAGTACGACGTCGACATCGCTACGTTACGGGATTCCGCCGGAACCGCCGCGTTCGCCGAGCTGGACCGGCATCTCGCAGCCAGTTCGGCCGCCATCGACCGCGATCTCGCGCGCGCGGCCGGGCGCGTCGCCAACCTTCGGACGCAGCCGATCGGATCGCCGCTGCCCGGCCCGATCGATTCACGCCAGGCGTTCGGAAGCGGCACGATTGCATCGTTTCGGCAGGCGCTGCGGCATCGCGTTGCGCGCGCGCACGAGCTGCGCGCGTCGCAGTTGCGCGAACGCGAAGCCAATGCCGCTTTGGATTTCGAGCGCGCGCACGCCGGCGAGCGGCTCGTGCTCGACGTCAAACTGCGCAATCTCCACTTGGACCCACCCACGCGCAATCGGTACCGCGCGCGCCTCGCCGCGCTCGACGCACGCGAAGAGGCGGTCGTCGAGGCCGAACGCCGCCGATCTTACACCGTACTGGCCGCCTACGACGCGGAGTTGAACTCGCGAGCCGCTGCCGACGCGGCGGCGATGTCGGCGGATATCGCGAATGGCGCGCGCGCCCTGCAAAGCGTTCCGCAACCGCTCGTCAGCGCGTTGCCGCCGTCAGTTGCGGCGGGGCGCGACGGGCGGCCGGCAACCCTCTCGGCGTTCGGCGCGGCGCGCCACGACCTGACCGGGCGTTTCGGCCAGCTTCGCACGATGGACCGCAGCGCGAGAAACGAGGCGCGCGCCGAACTCGCGGCGCTGCAGCGCGAGCGCGACGAACTGCGGGCGGCAATCGTGGCGTCGATCGAAGCGCGCGCGCGCCGCATCGCCACCGGCGAAGGGCTCGGGCGGCTGTACTTCACGGATGCGCCCCGCGGAACCCGGGACATCACCAACCTGCTAGTGAAATAACCCGCGCGCGATCGGACTAACGCCGTCGACGATGAGCTGCACCGCGATGGCCGCAACGATGATCCCCACGAGCCGTCCGGTCGCGTCCACGCCGGTCTTGCCTAAGACGCGCGTCAAACGCTGCGATCCCCGCATGGCGAGATACGTAATGGCGAAGACGATGGCGGCGATGAGCACGAACGCGAGGTCCGTCAGCACCTGGTTTTCGTGCGCGCGATTCACCAATGCGACGCTCGCCGTCAGGGCCCCGGGGCCACTGATAATCGGAATGGCGAGTGGGAAGACCGACGGATCCGACGTGGGCGAGGGCAGCGACTTTTCGGACTCGGCCGCGTCGCTGCTGGTTCGTTGCGCGAAGACCATGTCGAAGCCGACCTTGAGCAGCAGCAGGCCGCCGGCGACCTTGAAAGACGCCAGCGATACCCCGATGGCCTTGAGCAGCGCTTCGCCTACGTATCCGAAAGCGAGAAGAATCCCGAGGCCGACGACGGCCGCGCGCAACGCGATCCGCGCCTGATTCGCCGGCGAACGACCGCTGGTCAAGGTGGCAAACGCGGCGGCCGCCTCGACCGGGTTGACCATCGCGAGCAACGTGACGAAGCTGTAAAAAGCCTCCGAGATCACTTGGTTCACCGCGCGGACTTCGCCAACGCCCTCACGTCGTCTTGCGAGCGTCGAGCCCTTCAAGTTTGGCGAAGATTCGGTCGGCGGTGAAGGGCAGACTGGTAAACCGGACGCCCGTAGCGTCGCGCAACGCGTTGGCTATCGCGGGTGCGACCGGGTTGATCGTGTTTTCCGCAATCGATTTCGCTCCAAGCGGGCCGATTTTGTCGTAGGTATCGGCGAAAAACACCTCGGTCTCGGGCGCGTCGGCGATTGCCGGAATGCGGTAGTTCCGCAACGTCGGATTGATGACGGCACCGGCATCGTCGTACACCATCTTCTCCTGCAGCGTGTAGCCGATGCCCTGGACCACACCGCCGATGACCTGCCCGCGGACCTGGTTGGGGTTGACGACGACGCCCGCGTCGACGGCCTCGACACCGAACAGCACGACGATCTCGCCCGTAACGCGATGCACCGCGATCCGGACGCCGTACGCTATGAACGCAACCGTTCGCGGCGACCCGTAGGCCTTGCGAAACGCGGCAAACTGTTCGCCTCGCTCGATCCCGGCCGCGTAGAGTTCCTTCAGTGGAATCCGATGACGACCGCAGACCACGTGACCGTCTTCGAGCCGGCAGCGGTCGGGCTTCTCGCCGCTCGTGCGACTGGCGAACTCGACGATCTTATCGCGCAATGCGATGGCGGCATTCTCTACCGCCTTCGTCGGAACCATCATTCCGACGCTCGCGAACGTGCCGCTATCGTACGGAGTCTTATCGGTATCCGAATTCAGGAAGGTCACCTGCGACGTCGTGCAGCCCATAATCTGCGCGACGACCTGCTGCTGGGCGGTGACCAGTCCGTTCCCGATTTCGGACGAGCCGACGGTAAAATGGAAGCCTCCGTCCGCGAGGAGCGTCACCTCCGCGCCGGAGCGCTGCTCGGTCGGCGGCACGCAGTCGAGCATCGAAAGCGCGACCCCGCTGCCCTCCAGCCATTCGTCGCCGGGCGGTTTGGCCAATCCGCGCCGGCCGGCCAGGGCCTTTTCGACGGCGTCGATGCACTGGTCCAGCCCGTAGCTGCCCATCGACAGATCGGTCGCCTCTTTCCAGGCCGATTCCATCGGGTCGGTGGGTCCGATCACGTTCTTTCGGCGCATTTCGATCGGGTCGATATCGAGCATGCGAGCTAACTCGTCGAGCGCGGACTCGATGGCAAACGTCGTCTGACCGGTTCCGTATCCGCGAAATCCGCCGCCGCAGTGCAGGTTCGTGTAGACGGCGTACCCGTCGCCCTTCTTGTTCGGGCATCGATAGATCGCCCACGGACCCGACATGCCGTTGGCGAGGGTTTCTCCGCCGTGATTTCCGTACGCTCCCGTGTTGGACACGACGCGAAACGCCATCGCGGTCAGCGTTCCGTCCTTTTTCGCGCCGAGCTTGACCTGCGTCTTCATCGGATGCCGCGTCGTTGCGCCGACGAACTGTTCCTCGCGGGTGAACTCCCACTTTACCGGGCGTCCGGTTTTGAGCGTCGCCAGCAGCGGCAAGTCTTCGCTCAACATGTCTTGTTTGCCGCCGAAACCACCGCCGACCCGCTCGGTAAAGACGTGCAGGTCGGCCATATTGAGTCCGAAGATGAAGCACAGCTTGCTCTTGACGATGAACGGCCCTTGCGCGCTGGTGCGCACGTGCAGGCGCCCGTCTTCACCGCGCCAGCTGATCGACTGCATCGTTTCGAGATGCACGTGCTGCTGGCGCGAGGCGAAATACGTCTCCTCGTAAATCGCGTCGGCTTCGTTGAAGCCCGCCTCGACGCTGCCGATTTCGCCGTGCAGCTCGAGAAAGATGTTTCGCTCGGGATGAAGGATCCGCGAAAACTCGCCCTTGTCGTGAAGCGCCGGCGCACCGGGCAGCATCGCTTCTTCCGGGTCGAAGACGGCCGGCAGAATTTCGTAGTCGACTTCGAGCTTGCGACAGCCTTCTTCGGCGGCGGCCTCGGTGTCGGCCACTACTGCGGCGATTCGCTGACCCACGAAGCGCGCCACGTTGTCGAGCAGATAGGTGTCGTCGGGGTCGACGCGATTGTCTTCGTGGATCGCGGTCGTATAGAGCGTGCGCGGTACGTCTTCCCAGGTGAATACGTCGACCACCCCAGGTACGGCCAAGGCTTTGTCGCGGCGGATCGCCGCGATGCGCGCGTGGGCGTGGGGCGATCGGAGCACCTTGAGGTGCAGCATGCCGGCCATCGGCGGAACGTCGCTGGTGTATCGAGCATGCCCGGTGACGATCGCCTCCGCAAACGGGTTGGGCACGCTGACCCCGCTGGACTTGCCCGCATCGTCGCGCGTGACGTTCTTCACGCCCGCAAATGCGTCGCGAATCGAAGCATAGCCGGTACAGCGGCAAAGGTTTCCCTTCATTGCGTGCGGGAGATCGGCTTTCTGCTCGTCGCTAAGCGCGGCACCGGTCATGATCATGCCGGCCGTGCAATATCCGCACTGGAACGCTTGGGCGTCTACGAATGCCTGCTGCATCGAATGAAGCTTGCCGTCGCGCGCGAGCCCCTCGATCGTCGTAATCTCGCGCCCTTCGGCTCGAAACGCCGGATATAGACAGCTGTGAACCGGTTGCTTATCGACCCAAATGGTGCACGCGCCGCAGTCGCCGCCATCGCAGCCTTTTTTGACGCCGTACCATCCGAGATCGCGCAGAAAAACGCGCAGGCATTCGCCCGGAGCGGGATCGGCCGAAAATTCCTTATCGTTTACGCGCAGTCTCATGCAGCCAGTTCCTCGCGAATTTGCTCGGCGAAATAGAAGGTGAGCCGCCGCCGATGGGCCGGCGAATCGTGCACGTCGTCGAAGTACAGCTCGTCCGGAATGGCGGCGTCGATGGCATCGCGCAGCTTGGCAGCGCTCGGAGCGCCCTCAAAATGCAAGCGCACGGGACGCGCGGTCGCGGCCGTGACGGTCAGCGTCGTTTCACCGCTCTTGGGGTCGCGCGTGCCTACGAGCAGCACTCCCGAACGGCCCAGGTGCGTCAGCGACGCGCGCCGGAACGCGAAAGTTTTTTCCAGCGCGCCGGCCGGCAGATGAATGCTGCGCAACAGTTCGCCGGGGGCGAGCACGTTCGCATGGTTGCCGGTCACGAAGTCGACGGCGGGAACGTCGCGTGAGGCACCGTCGCGCGGCCACAACGCGTACGTGCCTTCAAGCGCGACCGTCAGCGAGATCATCGGACCCGCCGGCAGCGACATGACGATGTTGCCGCCAATCGTCGCTTCGTGCCAGATTTTAAACGACGAGAGGAACGATCGGCAGCACTCGCCGATCAACGCCCCTGCTTTCCACGCCGCCGGGGGCGCGAACGCATACAACTCGGCGATCGTACACGTTGCCGCCAGCTCGAGCCCTTCGTCGGTAGCCCGCAGCGCCGGCCAGCGCAAGCCGTGCAGGTCGATCAGCGTGTCGGTCTTCACTTGCGGCTCGGAGAACAGCCACGTGCCCCCGGCCAGCCACGCGTACCCGTCACGCCAATGACGGATCTGCTCCGCGGACGTGGGGCGTTGTATTTCGGTTACGGTAGGAAGGTTCACGAACGTTCCTTTTTAGAGCAGAAGGCGCCAGAGTATGGCGATTTCGATGGCGTAGGCAAGCAGCAGCACGAACGAACTGGTTACGACCAGCCAACGCGGTTGTCGATCGGGGAACATCCAGGCGTGGAACCCACGAACGGCCAGCGGCATCAGCGGCCACGTCGTTA
The DNA here is from genome assembly GCA_036509155.1 of Candidatus Tumulicola sp. Taxonomy (GTDB): domain Bacteria; phylum Vulcanimicrobiota; class Vulcanimicrobiia; order Vulcanimicrobiales; family Vulcanimicrobiaceae; genus Tumulicola. The sequence goes on from DATCGB010000052.1 coordinate 16,728, forward strand.
GCGCGACGCTCAAGGCGTTGCCGATAAAGGTGCCGAGGGCCGGATTGAGCCCCCGCAGATGGGGGTTGAGAAACTTGAGTTCCAGGGTGACGACCGGAAAGAGCGTGAGCAGCACGAGGCACGCCGTTTTCCACATGTTCGGCGGTTTGCCGGTGGCCGGATCGTTGGGCACCCAGCCTGGGAACGACGTGTCGACGCGTTGGACGTGAAAGCCCTCGGTCAAGTTCTCGCCTTCCTTCACCATTGCCGCTCGCGCGTCGGAGTTGAGCCACGTTTCGAGATGCGCCGCCGAATCGAAGCGCAGCACCGTCGTCCAGCCGGTTTCCTTATGCTGAGGCGGCTGGGCGAACGAGCCGACGTAGCCGGGAAACGTTTCCTGAATTTTTTGAATGCGATCGAACCACTCGCGATAGGCGGCTTCTTTTCCGGATTTGATCTCGGTGACGATGACGAGCGTGACGCCGTGCTGGACGTAGTACTCGACGGCCGCTTGCCCGACGAGCTGCATCACGATGCCGCCTTCGACCAGCGGAGCGGCCGCGTCGATCAGTTCGCGATTAGGGTCGCCGCGCCGCCACTGCTGCAGCGCGTCGGGCGACCCGAAACGGCCTAACGCGACCGACTCCAGTTGGTCCGGCGGGGCCGCCGGCCACGACTCGGAACTCAGCGCCCCAGACGCAGCGAGCACCGCGGTTTGCCAGCGAACGTGCCACTGCGCGAACTCGGCCTCGCTGCCCGGACGAACGCGCGCACACAGCAACAGCGTCGAAACTTCCGTACCGCTCGCGCTCACGACGCGGCCGTGCGAGCCTTCAAATATAGCACCGGAACACCGCGCAACGCTGTTGCACGATCCCGCTCGTGACGAGCGCACGCGAAAAACCCAGCCATCGTCTAAGTCCTTCCCGCAGGTGACGTGGAGTCAGCCTCCGCTTGCGACAAACGGCGGCGAAAACCTCTCGGAGGTTGCGCTCGCCCGGGCGTCGGGAGGTCTGCACGTGCGATCGCAAAAGATCAGTTTATCGTCATGTGAACAAATGCTAGAATCATGGCGCATGTGCCATCGAGTGGATTCTCGCAGACCGGCCAAAAAGATCGGCCAACCGATCGGCCAAATATACCTAGCATTTCCCATAGGCATAGCGTAATATAGGGCTAATATGGCTCGCGAGACTTCGGCCAAAGCGCCTCATGAACCAACACAGCGGATCGAGCCTGCCCTCCTCGAATTTGCGCCACCGCGCGTGGCCGACCTGATTGCGGAAATCTCGGCCGCCTCGGCGGGCCTTACCGGGGCACTTCATCCGCGGGCGGCCGCCAGCTTAGCCCAGTTGGTCCGCATCATGAATGCCTATTACAGCAATCTCATCGAGGGGCATAATACGCGCCCGACTGAAATCGTGCGCGCGTTGGCGGGAGATTTTGCCGCTGATCAGTCGCGACGCAACCTTCAGGAGGAGGCTGCGGCGCACGTCCGCGTACAAGCCCGCATCGACGAACTCGCTGCGGACGGAACGCTTCCTAACCCGATCTCCGGCGAATTTATCCGGTGGCTTCACGCCGAGTTCTATTACAGTACGCCCCGCGCAATGCTGATCGTTCGGGGCCGCGGCGGCGAGTACGAGATGGAACCCGGTCAGTACCGCGCGACCGTCGCACAAGACGTCGCGGTCGGCAGACATCAGCCGCCATCGGGTCCGTACGTCGCCGATTTCATGCGCTATTTTTCCGAACGATACCGGCTAAACGACCTCGGTATGGCGATGCGCATTATGTCGATGCCCGCCGCTCATCACCGCTTCAACTACATTCACCCGTTTCCCGACGGGAACGGTCGCGTGAGCCGCCTGATGAGTCACGCGATGGCTCACGCTTCCGGCATTGGCGCACACGGATTGTGGTCGATTTCGCGAGGATTGGCGCGCGGTCTCGGCGATCGTACGCAATATAAGCGCATGATGGATTTTGCCGACTCACCGCGCGAAAACGATCTCGACGTCAGGGGAAATCTGTCACTGCGCGCGCTCATCGATTTTACGGCCTGGTTTTTAGAAGTCTGCCTCGATCAGCTGCGTTTCATGGGCGAACTGTTCGGTCCGGATTCGCTGGCCAAGCGACTCCGAACGTGGGCCGAGCGTGACGATCGTTTTAAGCTCGAAGTCGGCCGACTGTTGGAAGAAGCTGCCATTCGCGGCGAATTCGATCGCGGCGAAACGGCGAGAATCACGGGATTGCCTGAGCGAACGGCAAGACGGGTTTTGAACGAGGCTTGTGCTGCCGGTCTCCTGGCTTCGGACACGCCAAAGGGGCCGGTCTCCTTACGGTTCCCACCTGGCGACGCCGAAGCGATGTTTCCGCGGCTATTTCAAACCGCAGAATAACCGCGATAGAGCGAGAATCTGGTCATGGCCGAGAGCCCGTCTCCCGATAAGACCCTCCGCAGCGCGTCTAGGCTCAGGCGAGGCGGGAGCGTCTTGACTTGGCGGGAGCGTGTAGGAATCGAACCTACCAGCCGCCTTACGACGGCCTCAGCGATTTTGAAGACCGTGCGAACCACCAGATTCGTACGCTCCCACGATAGCGGTAGAACTGCGGCTAAGGATTGCACTTTCGGCGCCTTATCACTTGTTCGGTCTTGGCGATGGGCCCGATCGGGCTGGGTGGATGACGGTGGAATGCACGCCCCATGATTGGCCCGACGCGAAAGCGCCGAAGACTTCGGCCGACAGCGCTATGGCTACGTAGACGACCGGAAGCAGCGGGAGACCGGCAAGCGCGATCGCCGAGGCCTTCCAGAAGCGCGACGGCGCGCGCTTCTTCCACGCCCAGACGATCCACGAGCTAGCAATCGCCACGATGCAAAGGCAGAGGAACGAAACGACGATCAACGCGTTCGCCCACGCCATCGGGTTTTCGATCGAACCCGGCGCGTCGAAAAACATTACGGAAAGCGCGGCTCCGAGCAAACCCGGTATCAAGAGCGCTCCCCACACGATGCTTACCACAATGGGCAGCGTCGGGCGTGCGTTACGATCGGCCATCCCGCTACGCTTCGCGGCTCGTCGGAACATCCTTCGAAGCTCGGACCCTTTTACACGGCGAGTGGGGCATCGAAACCAAGGTATGAGAAAGGACGAAGGGACGGAAGAGGAATTTCCGAACCTTTGCGGGAGCGTTATGAAGATTCAGCTGGGAACCATCGGGCATTTTGGGTTGGCCGTGCGCGATCCGCGGGAAAGCGCCCGTTGGTGGCAGTCCCTCTTCGACTTCGAGACGCTGTTCGAGGGCGACGACTACATCGGGATCAACAACCCGAACGTTACGATCGTTCTCTTCGAGGGCGTTCCACAGCCAAAAACGATCCAACACGTATCGTTTCATCTTCCTAACATGAGCGCGCTGCACGACGCGTTGAATTTTCTAAAGCAGCACCACGTCGAGCTCGAGGATCCGGGCGACGAGATCGGTCCGGAGGCCGAAGGATCGCCGAACATGGGTCTATGGTTCCGCGATCCGGACGGCTATCGTTGGGAACTTTCCGTGCAAGGCGGCCGCCGGTAGAAAGCGGCCCTTGGGGGTTCGAAATCGTCGCGTGCCGCTGCTCGGAAACCCGACGCTGCCGCTCTAAGAATGTCAGGTCTTAAAGAGACTCAGATATTCGTTCGTCTTGGCAAAAAGTTCGTTTACGAGTTTCGCATTCTGACCCCAGTCAAAACCGGTGTGCTGCGCCTGCGCTTTGATATTCGTCGTCGCGCCACAGTCGGTTATCGAGAGGGTCATCGTAAATGCAGGCGCGAGAAGCGAAATCGCCTTTTTCGCTTCGAGAATCGCGCCGCTGGCGGAATCGAACGCGGCGGCTATGTTATAACCGCAACGCGCCAACGCGAGGATCAACGCGCGGCCGGTCGTCTCATACGAAGCATCGAAGTCGCTGTCCGCGACGGCATTGGTCGATAGGCCCCGAAATCGCTTGGCCAACTCCTCTGCGAGCGCCTCGGATGCGAGCAGAGTACCGGCAGAGGCTCCGCTGATCGTGGCGGCGATAGCGGCCACTTGGTCTTGAGTGGGCCCCGACTGTTCGGCACCCATCCTTCCACTGTCGCGGATGATGTCGGCGATACGTGCTCGCGGGGGCGGATGGTCGGTGCTCATGCGCGTGACTTCGTTTGCCGCTGCATTTGTTCCGTTCGAACCGATTAGCCCGACCCGGCCTATGCTCCTTAGTACTAATGGCCCAGGCGAAGTGCTGTTCTGCGGGAGGGAGAAGGAGTCAAAAATCTAGTAACTCCGAGACGCAGAGACAAAGACCGCGAACGATGTACATCACGAAAAGGAAAGACGAGGGAACACATGACGACGCAAACTGAAAGTACGAACCTTGAGCTTGTCAAGCGTGGCTTCGCGGCATTTGCTGCCGCCGACATGGCAACGTTAGCCGGTATCTTCGATCCGAACGTGCAGTGGATCTCGTCACGAACCGGTATCCTCGACGGGAACTACGACGGCTGGCACGCGCTCTCGGGATTCTTTGCTCAACTTGCTACTGAAACGGACGGGACGTTTGCTTCCAGGCCGCTTACCTTCGCAGGCAGCGGCGACGACGTATTCGTCAACGCTTCGGCGGCCGGGAAACGAAAAGGACGTTCGTTGGAGCAAGACGAGGTCTTGATCTTTACGATCAATGACGGGCGCGTCCAGAAAGTTCGGGCATTCCTGGGCGATCACGCCGCGGCCGAGCGCTTCTGGGCTTAGGACGCGGAGACGATTTCGGCGCGGTCGCATTGGGGTAGAAACGCGTTGACGATCTGCAACGGATCGTAAGCCGAAACGGCCGCGAACGCTTCGCCGTTGCCGCGTTCGCGGCGCGCGGCACGCAACGCGTCGATTGCGTCGGGCAGCGCGAACTGTTCGCCGACGACCGTCGCGATGAAGCGTCCGCCGCGAATTTCGCCGCGCGCCTCCATGCGCCGCAGTGCCAACAGCAGTTCGCGCCACCGCGGCGCCAGATTTTCGCGCGCGATGACGTCGCGGAAGACGACGCCCCACCGCGTCAGCAGACGCCGCGCGAATAGGTCGGGGTCGATGCGCTCGGTCGCCGAGACCAACCGCGTCCAGCGTCCGCTCGATGACCGCGGGCGCGCGCGCAATCCTTTCGCGCCCAAACGCCGCTTGGCGTCGATGAGCGAACGCAGCGCGTCGAAGCCGTCCGCAGTGACCAGTCCGGCGGCGACCAACTGCCAGAGCGCCTCTTCAACTTCGGCCGGGATGCGCTTCGTGCTGCGAACGATTTCGGCAAAGAAGGGCGCGCCGCGCGCTTCGATTGCCGCCAGCACGTCGCGCGCCGCATGCGACAAGCCTTCGGGCTCGTAGACGTTGCGCACGATCAGTTCTTCGGCGTTGGCGCGCGCCAGCAGGGCGATCGGCGCGAGCTTGGTCGGACGTACCCGCCGCTTGCGCTCTTCGTCGTTCGGCACCAAGGCGGGGTGGGGCGAGATCCGGCCCCACATGACGTCGCCCGAATAGCACAGCCGGTCGAGGTACTCGGGCTTATAGCCGGCAACGCGTC
>DATCGB010000053.1:0-3901 GCA_036509155.1 Candidatus Tumulicola sp.
AGACCGACGCGCCCCATTCCCATCGAGGCACGCAGCGCCAGCGCGCGCAGCTGCCGGCTGTCGAGCGGCGCGTCGGTCGCGACCACGATAATGATGCTGCCGCTCCCCAGCCGGCCTCTGAGCGAGACGCCTTTGGGAACGAAGGCGCGCAGCTCGTTCTTCAATCGGTCGCCGACCGGGACGCCGAGGATGGCGAGCAGGCGCCGCTCGCCGCCCGTGTTGTCGTTGACCAGAACGCCGACGTGATAGCCGCCGAGAGCCGGGGGGAGCACTCGCGACGCCGACCCAATCCCGGCCTTGAAACCGAATGCATTCATCCCGGTGCCGGCGCCCACGCTGCCCCGCTGGAACTGTCCGGGCACGGCCGAGTCGAGCAGGCGCACGACGTCGGCGGGACCGACGGAGCGCGCCTGAATGTCGTCGAGAAAGCCGTCGTCACACTCGGCGACGACGGGCAGTGGCACGTCGTCGCCGCGTCCGACCGCGGGATGGTGTGCGATCACCCAACTGACGACCCCATCGGCGGCCCGCCCTACGTCGAGCGTGTCGGTCAGCACGATGGGTTCTTCGAGGTACCCGGATTCTTCAATCCAATGCGTGCCGGTCATCTCTCCGTTGCCGTTAAAGGCAAAGAAGGCGGCCGCGACCTTGTGGTCCCAGGGGTCCGCATTCGGAAGAACGGCCGTCGCCCCGGTTCGCACGTCGCTGCCTTCGATCTTCGTGACGTGGGCGACGCGCACGCCGGGAACGTCGGTAATTCCATCCAGCGGGCCGGCTGGGAACAGGCCGAAGTGAAACGGCAGCACGGCGCCCGCCGGGGAGGCGGCGGCGAGCATGGCGGCGATCAGCGCCGCACACAGGAAGCTGGCTCGAAGCATGGCCCTTGCTTTGAAGGCACCCCCGCAGCACGCCTGCAGGCGCGGGTATGGGGTGTGGGAAACCCTCTATCGGGCCGACGCTTTGCTCCGGCGGAGAGGATCGTACCATTCTTACCGTTCCCCAGAAACTCAAGGTTGCCAAGCTCTGGGAAAACCTCTCAGTCCCCGATCTGGTCGAGCACGCGATCCGGCGCGGCGAGGCCGTTCTCGGCCCCGACGGCCAGGTCGTCGTCGACACCCGCCCGCACACGGGGCGCTCGCCCAAGGATAAGTTCTTCGTCCGGGAGCCTTCGAGCCAAGATCACATCGACTGGGGCGAGACCAATCAGGCGATCGACGCCGGCACGTTCGACATGCTGTGGGAGCGCGTTACCGAGTATCTTTGCGCGCGGGAGGCCTACGCGGTCGACTGTTACGTCGGCGCCGATAAGAACTATCAGGTACCGATCCGCGTCTACAGCGAGTTCGCGTGGCACAACCTCTTCGCGCGACACCTGTTCATCCGCCCGGAGCGTCCGGATCCCGATTTCGTGCCCGAGTTTACGGTCGTCGACGTCGCGCCGTTCCAGGCCGACCCGGGACGCGACGGCACGCGTTCGTCGACGTTCGTTTTGGTCAACTTCGCGAAGCGCATCATTCTCATCGGCGGCACGAAGTACGCAGGCGAAATTAAGAAGTCGGTTTTCACCGTCATGAACTATTTGCTGCCCTTGCGCGAAACGTTGCCGATGCACTGCTCGGCCAACGTCGGCAAAGACGGAGACGTGGCCATTTTTTTCGGCCTCTCGGGCACCGGCAAGACGACGCTTTCGTCCGATTCGCATCGGCCGCTGATCGGCGACGACGAGCACGGCTGGTCGGCCGACGGCGTGTTCAACTTCGAAGGCGGCTGTTACGCCAAAGTCATCCGCCTCTCGCCCACCGCAGAGCCCGAAATTTGGGCGGCGACCAATCGCTTTTCGACGGTCTTAGAAAACGTGGCCTACGACGAGGCCTCGCGCGCACTCGACGTCGATTCCGAGGCCAAGACCGAAAATACGCGCGCCGCGTATCCGCTGGATTTTATTCCGAACGTCGTTTCGGGGAGCCAAGCCGGTCACCCGAATACGATTATCATGCTGACGGCCGATGCGTTCGGCGTGCTTCCGCCGATTGCGAAACTGTCGCGCGAGCAAGCGATGTACCACTTTCTCTCCGGATACACCGCTAAGGTCGCCGGAACCGAGCGTGGCGTCACCGAGCCGCAGGCCACGTTTTCGACGTGTTTCGGCGCGCCGTTTATGGTCCATCACCCGACGGTCTACGCGCGGCTGCTCGGCAAGAAAATCGACTCACACGAGGTCGAATGCTGGCTCGTGAACACTGGATGGACGGGCGGTGCGTACGGAACCGGCAAGCGCATGTCGATCGCGCACACCCGCGCGATGGTCAACGCCGCCATCGAGGGAAGAATCGTTCCGGAGTTCGATACGGAGCCGTTTTTCGGCTTGCGGATTCCTCGCCAAGTGCCGGGCGTCCCCGCCGAGGTGCTCGACCCGCGGCTCGCCTGGGCCGACAAGTCGGCCTACGACGCGCAAGCGAAGAAACTCGCGACGCTGTTTTTCGAAAACTTCAAACGGTTCGAGGCGCAGGCCTCCGACGGCGTCAAAGCCGTCGAAATCAAACCATAGGACCTCGCAGGACTCCTAGGTAGTGATCGCCTTTGCAGGCTTCGATCACATCGACTGCCGCGTGCGTTCGCTCGCGACCGTCGAGTCGTTTTATGACGCGCTGATGGCCGAACTCGGGCTTCCCCGCAAGCGCCGTTCCTACGTCGACGAAGCCGGCGAGTGGCACGACGTTTCGGCCGGCGGCGCGTACAATACGATCGAGTTTTACGAAGAAGAACGGCCCGATCGAGCCACGTTTTTTATTGGCTTCATCGAGCGGCACGACCACGTGCCGGCAATGACGCGAATCGCGTTTCGCGTCGATTCGTCACGGATGTTCGAACTGGAATCGCTGCTGCCGCGGTTGGGCGCGCGCAACTTGGAGCGCTCGGAGAACCTCGGCGCCTACCCCGCAATTTTCTTCGAAGACCCGGCCGGAACCAGGCTGGAGATCGTCGCCCGGACGGCGCGGCCTTCCTAATGCGCCCTTCAGGCACCGGGGCGCGCGGCCCGGTATCATAAGGCCATGAAAATCGCTCCTTTGGCCGCCTTGGTTGCGGCGCTTTCTCTGCCGATCGCGACCTCGGCACAAGTCATCCAGCAACCTCCCGTGCAGGCCCAGGGCCAGCGTGGCGGGGGCGCGTCGCAGTACAACCATTGGATGAAACGGTTGGCTGGGGTCAACCTTTCCGGTCAGCAGCAGCAAGCGATCCAAGGCGTTCTCGGGCAGTTCGCCGCGCAGCATCCGGTCGGCAGCCCGCGCGACCCGCAAGCCGCGCACGCCTTGCGCGGACAGATCTTCGCCATCCTTACACCCGACCAGCAAGCCCAGGTCCACGCGCAGATGAAAGCGTTGCACGCGCAACGAGTTGCGCGCCGAATGCAAATGCAGCAGCAGCAGCAGCAAGTGCAGCCGCAGCCGGTGCAGCCGGCACCGCCCCGGTAAACTTCCGACTCCACCTCCTCCAACTAACCCAGACTGCGCCTTCGCTCGTTCGAAGGCGCAGTTTTGTTAGGCACGAAAACGCCGTCGCGTGGAGGTTTGAATATCATGTCGTTCCGATCGATCGCCGCGATTTGCGCGTGCGTCTTCGCTGGGTTCGCGGCCTGCGCCGCCGGTGCCGGAGCGCAATGCCCGTCGACCGTCGCTAAGCCGGCGGCGGCGGGTTCACCGCCCGTCACGCCTCCCGGATTAACCGTCCCGGCCGGGCTGCGGATTGCGACGATCGCGCAAATCCCCCGAGCGCGCGAGCTCGCCGCCCTGCCAAACGGCGACTTGCTGGTCGGGACCCAAAGCCGCGACGTGTATCTCGTTCCCGACGCCGAAAGCGCCCGACCCGGGCGACCGTTGATTTTTGCTACCGCCCCCGACGA
>DATCGB010000054.1:0-5998 GCA_036509155.1 Candidatus Tumulicola sp.
CTGCGTTATGGGCTAACGGCCACACCTTCGGGTCCGTCTAGACCGGTAATCGTTTTAAGCGCCGTCCCGCCTGCGGGGTAGTCCCATTTATCCACCGCCGACGCGCCGTAATCCGCTCCGACAACCCCGGTTGCCTGTGGGTGTTTCGAAGTGCTGCCCGTAAGCCAAAACTGAAATACATCGACGGCGCCGGCCAGCAACGTCGATCCTTGTACGGTTGCCTTTGCCTTCGACACTTTGAATTGGTAGATCGTGCTGGATAACTGATCGCCGACCGCGAGAAACTCACCGTCCCACGCGACGGCGCCGGGGAATCCGATGGCTTGATTCATGCTAATCGCCCTGAATGCGCTCTTCCCTTCGGGAAGCTCTGCGACGAGCGTAGTGCTCGAGGAGTTACGGCCGTCGGCAAACAGATTGCCGTCGCCGTCGTAGGCGAGAAAGAAGTAGTTAGAAAAACCAGCCGACGCGTACTCGATCGGGGTACCTTTTGCGCCCTTGTAGACGATAACGTTGCCGGAGCTGCTGCTGGGGCCAAAAAAATTCGATATGGCAAGGTCGCCGGTCTTATTCTCGACGGCACAAGCGACGGGAGTGCCTTGATGGTCCGGGAGCGTTCTCATCGGCGCGATCGCGCCGTGCGCGTACTCTCTGACCAGTTTCGCGGAGAAATCCACCACGTAGACGTCTTGGGCAGCGTCGACGCACATCGTATACGGGTCCGCAAAGCCGAGTAGTTCGCCAAGCGGATTCCACGACGAGGCTGAATACACGTTCACCGTGCTCGCACCGGAGTTCGCGACGTAGAGCAACGGGCTCGTTTTTGCGGCGGGCGACATCCGCGAGCGCCCCGTGGTGCGCTTCTCTGGCCGGCTCGCGAGCCGGTCTAGGACCCACTGCGGGTTTGTTGCGGGATGTAAGAGCGGCGCCGCGGCCGGCACGGTTTGACTCAACGGCGCGAGTTGGGAGGGAGTGCCGGATCCGCAGCTGGCAACGAAGACCAAGAGTGCGGATGCGCCGAGTCCCCGGTAAGCGAAGCGAAGGCCATTCATGACAGCGTTGCTCCTTTCAGGTCTAGCGGCCGCCCAGGCGGCATGTGGCCCGTATTATACGCTACTATAGGCTTTATCGCACCATTATTTGCAAAAATCGCACCGCGGTTGCGTAGGGCGCGCCTTCAACCGCCGGATGGCTCAAGGTGAGCCCAACCTTCGACGTAGCAGTGTCGTGAGAAACACAACAATGGGCGACCCGCGAGCAAGCCCATAATAATCGCGGCAGTAGGCATTCGACTCAAGCTTATTAAGCGTTGCCCCGTTAGCCGAATGTGACCAATTAACAAAGGCGATCCATAGAATACCAACCAGTGCGACGCAATCAAAACCCATTTCTTTCGAAAAAATCACGACGTTTTTACGTTAAGCCCGCGTTCACCAGATAAGGTCGCGAATCTGCTGTCGATGTGCCGCGGATTTGCTGTAGAAGATATGAGGATCTGCGCTCATCATGTGAGGACAACGTGACGAACCCGTCGAGTGAAGCCAAAAGCGGTGTACTGCGGCTCGATCCGGACTTGAGCGTAAGCCCGACGCATGGCGATCAAGAAAGCATCGTTTGGAACGGGCACTTTGGCTGCACGTGCTACCATCCGCTCTTCCTCTTCAATATCGCCTTTCGTGGCGACTCCGCCTTTGCTCCGATCGCCGCCCTTGGCGACGGGAACATGAACGCCCAGACAACGCCGGTCCGGGAAAAACGACGGAATCGCCTGGCGGTACCTCGAAAAGGAGGGCCATATGGCAAATCCCGGTTAAGGAGATGAAAACATGGCCAAGCTCGTGATTGTGGCGCAGTGCAAAGATCCGGTGAAATGGGAGCAAGCCTTTCGAACGCACGGAGATCTCATCAAGAGTCAGACCGTAACGAAACCCGTAAGCTACGGGATAGAAGGCAATCAGGTCACGGTCTGCTTTGAACCCGAAGATTTCGCCGCTTGCATGAAGGTAATAAACTCTCCAGCGACGGCGCAAGCGATGGAATTTGACGGCATATTACGAGATACGGTCAAGATGTACGTCCTCGACCGCGAGTTGAAGACGTAGTGAGCTAGCCCGGCTTAAGCCTCTTCCAAGGAGCGGCGCTACGCTGGTGCTGGGACGATGTCCTTCGGTTGCTCGACGTCGTCGGGGAGGCGCGGCTGCGCGATGCTCTCGCTGAGGCCGTCGCGGGCGAGTTCAACGCCCGATCTTGGCACTTTTGGCACTATCGCCTCGCTTTGACCCCCATCGGCGGTTCCGTTCCGCCACTGCCTATGCGTCGTCTATCGTGACCGGCTTGCGCACCCGCTCCACCGCCACAGACGGCAGCCAGCACCAAATCAGTAGCTGCAACAAGTGAGACGCGAGGTTTGGGTTGGAATAGTGACTGCCGTTGCCTGGGCGGCGAGCTTCTGCGGCGGCATCGGAACCGGAATTGGTTGCTGGCCGCTCGGCGCTGTATGTGTTGGCTACTTCGGTGTCGGATTGGTGGCGGGTACGGTCTTGTTTCTACCCGGGTTTTTAGCGCTCGCAGTGTTTTTTTCGCTGGTCTTTAGGATTCGTCTGGTCCGAGCGTTACTATTGCGGCCGTTTGGGATCGTCGCTGGGTTTATCCTTCTCGCTATGGTCGGATACATCGTAGCACCTCACGGCATCGGGCCGTAACCAAATGAGTAACATCCAAAAGAGCATCACAGGCGAAACTAATGCACGGCCCAAGCAAGGCTCGGCCCGATTTCACGCGCCGTACTGCAAGAGTCCCGCGATTGGTTGCCGCCTGAGTAGCGAGAGGGAGCGCGTGGAGACAGACCGTTGGGACACAGCCTGCAGGCGCAGTTTCCAAACCGCTTTTGAGCGGCGTTGCCTAAAGACCGTCGTCGTGAGCGTCAAAGGAAAAGACGCAGCGTCAAGTACGAATCGCGAAGACGAACATCGGTGAACCCATTATTCAATACTGGCAGTTCGTTGACTGCTCTTCGATTGACAGGGCTTACCGGAATAAAGCCTCCTATACGAAATGCCGCCGAAGAACTCGTCGCTGGTTAGGTGGCGAGCTCGGTGCGTTCGCGGCCGACGGAGACGAGATCGATGGGCGTGGCTAGGGCTTCTTGGATGCGTTTGACGTAGCTGCGGGCGGTTTCGGGAAGATCGGCGATGCGGCGGCAAGCACCGATCGGTTCGTTCCAGCCGGGGACTTCTTCCACGTCGACTTCCAGGCCGGGGGCTCCGGCGGCCGAAAAACTTACCGGCCGGCCGCGCAGGCGGTAGCCGGTGACGATGCCGATTCGTTCGAAGCCGGTGAGCACGTCGAGCTTCGTAATTGCCGCGCTGGTGAGTCCGTTGAGCGCGACGGCGTAACGGCCGGCAACCGCGTCGAACCAGCCGCAGCGGCGCGGGCGGCCGGTGACGGTGCCGAACTCGCCGCCCTGACGGCGCAGGCGTTCGCCGCGTTCGTCGGTGAGTTCGGACGGGAACGGGCCGGCGCCGACGCGCGTACAGTACGCTTTCACGACGCCGATGACGCGGCCAATCGCAGTCGGGCCGATGCCTAAACCAGTGCACGCGCCGCCGGCGATCGTGTGCGAGCTGGTGACGTAGGGATAGGTTCCGTACCCAACGTCGAGCAGCGAGCCTTGCGCGCCTTCGATCAGCACGCGCTTTTTGGCGGCGAGGCGTTCGTGGATATAGGTGACGCCGTCGACGACGTGCGGCGCGAGCCGATCGGCCGCGGCCAGCGTCTGCGCGACCAAGTCGGATTCGCTGGGCAGCGCCTCGCCGTCGACGACGTTGGGCGCGCGATGCGCGAGATTTACGCGGATTTTTTCGGCCAGCGTTTCGGGGCGCGCGAGATCGCCGAACAGAATGCCGGCGCGCGCGACTTTATCGACGTATGCGGGGCCGATGCCGCGGCCGGTGGTTCCGATCGCTAGCGAGCCGCGGGCGCGTTCGGCCGCCCGGTCGGCGGCGGCGTGGTACGGCAGTACGACGTGCGCGCGGTCGGAAATCTTTATGCGCGAGACGTCGATGCCGAGCGCTGCGAGCCGGTCGAATTCGTCGAGCACGGCGGTCGGGCTGACGACCGTTCCCCCGCCGATGAAGAGTTCGGCCTTCGGATTGAGTACGCCCGAGGGAACGATGCGCAGCGCGAGTTCGGTGTCGCCGACGACGATCGAGTGGCCGGCGTTGTCGCCGCCGCCGAAGCGGGCGACGACGTCGTAGTCTTGCGCGTAGAGGTCGACGATTCGTCCTTTGCCTTCGTCGCCCCACTGAATTCCCACGATGATGTCGGCCGTGCGGCCGGCGTTACTCAGAGCGGAACTCCAGGTCGCTGGTGTCGCCCATCGGTATTTCGCCGACGCCTTGGAACTGCGTCATGACGAACTCGGAAAACAGCGCGTTGGGCCACCCGAAGTCTTGCCGGGTGAACTGGTGCGGGTCGTTCGGGTTGAACGACTCGTGCAAGAGATGGTCGCCGGGATCGCTGGCCAACAGCTGCGCGAGCACGTCCTGCTTTTCGGTTTTGGTCGTGGCGGTCATGCCCTGCACGATCAGTGCCAGCGGCCACACCCAGTGATCGGGCGTGTGATAGCTGCCGATTCCTCGCGCCTTCTGGCCTTGATAGAACGACGGGTTGTCCTGCGAGAGCAAGAAACGGCGCGTGTTGTCGTAGTAGCGATCGTTGTCGGTCGTGTAGCCGATGTACGGAGCCGACAGCAGGCTGGGGATGTTGGCGTCGTCGGTCAGGATGGCGTGGCCGAGGCCGTCGACTTCGTAGGCGTAGATGTAGCCGTACTTCGGCACGAGCACGAGCCCGTAGGTTTGAATGCCGCGCTGCACTTCGTCACGCAGCGCCTTGGCTTCGCGCGCTTTGACGACGTCGTGGTACACGTCACGCTCGATTTCGGCCATGTCGCCCAGCGCGACGACGGCGAACATTTCCGAGGGAATCAAAAAATTGTAGTAGCAGGCATCGTCCGAGGGGCGGAAACCGGTCCAGATCATGCCGGTGTAGCCGACCGGCCGGCCTGTGCCGTTATTGGGCAGCTCCTTATGCGTGTAGCGCGAGTTGCGCGGATGATCCTGTTCGCGCTGCATCGTCGCCAACACGCCGTCGAGCATCTTCGAAAAATCGGGCGTGAAAATCGATGAGTCGCCGGTCGTCTTCCAATAACTCCACGCCAGCGCGGTCGGATAGGCAAGCGAGTCGAGTTCGAACTTCTGCTCCCACACGCGGTAGTCGAGCGTGTAGGCGTTGGCGTACGGGTCGATCTGCAAATACTTGCTCATGCGCGTGACGATTGCGACGAGCAGCTTGCGCACTTCGGGATCGTCCTTGGCGAAGAACAGATACGGGCGCGACTGCGCGCTCGCGTCGCGCAGCCATTCGGCCGGAATGTCGCCGGTTTTGACGTAGGCCGTGCCGTCGGGAGCGTACTGTGCGAGTTTGCTCGTGTCGAGCAGCGCCGCGCGAAACATCTCCTGCAGTTGGACGTTGGGGTTGCGGTAGTCGGCGGCGGCTTGTTCGATCGACTGCAGCTGCAGCGCGGGCAGGCGCAGCGGAACGATTGCCGCGAGCATCGCCAACAGCAGGGCGAACGCACCGGCGCGGCGGCTCGTGCGCTTACGCATTAGGCCGGCCAGGTTTCGTGCGCGTACAGCGCCGGAAGATCGCGGTAGCGGCCCAAGTAGCCGAGGCCGTAGCCGACGAGGTAGACGTCGGGGGCTTCGAAGCCGCGATACTTGACGTCGACGGCGGCGATCCGGCGGTGTGGGCGGTCGAGCAGCGTACAGACCGACAGCGACGCGGGGCGGCGGGCCAACAGTGTTTTGACGACGTATTGCAGCGTGAGGCCCGTATCGATCGTATCGTCGACCAGGACGACGTGACGGCCGGCGATCGGGACGGCCGTGTCTTTCTGAAATGCAATGCCGTCACCGTCGCCGTAACGGTTGACGGAGAT
>DATCGB010000055.1:0-5814 GCA_036509155.1 Candidatus Tumulicola sp.
CGTTGCCGCCGTGCAGTCGAGCGGTAAAGCGCTCGACGAGGACGCCGCCATTTGCGGTAATCACGCGTTGCGAGGCGGCATTGCCGGCTTCGGTCGTCAGCTCGACGTACGGCAGACCAACGCGCCGAGCGTCGGGTAAGATTTGCGCGAGCGCGGCCGTGGCGTAACCTCGACCGCGCTTCCACGGCACGACGGCGTAGCCGATGTGTCCTAGGCAGGTTTCGGGCAGTGCCGCCGTTCCGGGCGACCAGCGCAACCCGATGCTCCCGCAGAATTCGCCGTCCCATAGCCAACGGCGATAACCGGGCAGACGCGGCGCTACCGATCCGTCCGGAAGCCGTATCGGCGCGCCTTTCGCTTCCGGATCGTCGAGCGTACGCACGAAGGCTTCCGGCGATCGACGGATCGCACGAAGCTCGTCGTTCCCGGTTTCAACGCGCAGGTTGTCCGGTGACCAGCCGCGCTCCAGGGCGCCCACATACCCCGGCAAATATTCGAGGGCCGGCCGAACGAGCAGCATACGGTCATCCAACGCGAGCAAAGTGTGTAATAGCTCGACGCGCCTTCACGCAATTCTTCGCCTCCCCTGCTGATGAGGCCGCCGCCGACTGCCCCGAAAGAACGCCCCCATCCGCTCCCAAGAGGGGCGCACGCGCGCAGCGCCGCAGGGTACTCGATATGCGCCGGAATCTTTCACGCGGGCTGCTGATCCTCGTGACGCTGCTCGTGGCGGCGGTCTACTACTTGCCGATCGGTCACGTCGACTTCGCCGAGAACTGGGGCGAAGGCACGTTCGGCGTCACGCTGCCGGTGCGCGGCGGAAGTCTTGAGAGCGTCGCGCCCGGATTGCCGGCCGATCGTGCCGGCGTGCGCGCCGGGGACCGGCTGCTCTACAAAGGAAATCCGACTCTGGGCTCGCGCCTTCGCGCCCCGTACGCGGGCGAGCGCGAAACGCTGACGTTCGCTCGCGGTGCGACGCAGCACACCGTCGTTTTGACGGCCATCCCGAATTCAAGCTTTGGGTTGTGGCAGCGCCTGGGCGGCGTGCTGGCGTATATTCCGCCGACGGTCTTCTTGATCGTCGCGTTTCTGCTCGTGTTTTTGCGGCCCTCGGTGATGTCGTGGTCGTTCTACCTCTTTGCGGTTGGGTACTTCGGCACCAGTCCGGTGCTGATGTACTGGTCGCACGTGCTGCCGGCGACGGCTTTCCTCGGGCTGACCTTCGTGTTGAGCACGTTCTTCGGATCGTGGAGCGTTTTGCCGTTGCTTCCGTTCGTGCTCCGCTTCCCCAACGGCGACGTATTGGGATGGCGCAGAAAGATCGATCCCTTCGTCTGGCTGTTTCTCGCGCTCGCATTCGCGGCTTGCGTTCTCGAGTGGCGCCACTACATCACGGCCGACGGGCTTCCGGCCTGGGATTTCGTGTTGAGTACGATCGTCCCGCTGGCGACGTTCGCGTTCGCCGCCCTGATCGTCGCCAAAAACGTGGCGGTGGCGACGCCGCGCGACCGGCAGCGCTGGGGGTTTCTCGCAATCGGGACGATCGCGTCGTTCTTGGCCTACGCGATCTACTTCGTACCGGGCGTGCCATTTGCCGTCGGCCAGGTGGCCGGATTCGCGGTCGTGCTGATGCCGATTTGCATCGGGTACGCCGTCTTTCGGTTGCGCGTGCTCGACGTCAACTTCGTGCTGAACCGCGCGCTGGTATACGGCATCTTATCGCTGATAGTCGTAGCGTTTATCTCGGTTCTCGACTGGCTGCTGTCGCGCGCGATCACCGAAGAACGCCTTGCGCTCGGTTTGGAACTGCTCGCGACGATCGCGGTCGGCTTTCTGCTGGATCGCATCAATCGCGTGGTCGAACGAATCGTCGAATCGGTCTTTTTTCGACGCCGCCGGCTGGCCGAAAGCTATTTGCGCCGGGCCGCGTCGGCGCTGCCCTACGCGACCGACGAAGCCGCCATCGCCGACGGACTAGTGCAGGTTCCGGTCGACGCACTCGATCTTGCGGCCGCGGCGCTCTATCGCCGGTCCGAAGGCGGAGCGCGCTTCGACGGCATGGCAACGGCCCATCAAACAACGATGGCGCCCGCCGGCTTCGACGGCAACCATCTGCTCGTGCGGATGCTGATGGCCGGTGAGAAGAACGTTTGGCTCGACGAACTCCGCACGCATCTCGACGCCGACAATGCGGCCATCTACACGCTGGCGGTGCCGGTAACGGTGCGCCACGAACTCGTCTGTTTCACGCTCTACGGCGCGCATTCCAACGGTGCGCAGTTCGACCCCGAGGAAGTCGTAATGCTCGAGGAACTCGCCCGCGAAGCCTCGCGTGCCTACGACCACGTCGAAGCCGTCCGCACGCGCGAGCGCTATGCCCGGCTAGTAGAAGCGCGCGAGGGCGCCTAAACGGCGCGACCGCTGCGTGCAAAGGACCCCTACGCCGGGTGGAGTAGCACGGGGTAAACGCACTTAATCGCCGAGCGGGAGTAGGGATCTTGTTTGCGGTCGATGACTTGGACGCGGCAGTCGCGGCGGTAAAAGATCGCGGCATTGCGGTCCTGATGGAGCATGAATCGCCGGTCTGCCGGATGGCAATGATCAACGACACCGAAGGCAATATGGTAACGCTGCATCAGCGTAAGTAACCCTCAGGCAGCCGACGACCGCCCGATCGCGGCCGTTGCGGTGTCCTCTTCGCACTGCGCCGTCACAATCGTAGCCCGGAAAGCACTAAGAGCTACGTGACACGCGACTTCGGGCGCCATGCGTACGGCGCGGCGGCCATTGCATTTGGGGCGTTGGCGCTGTACTGGCACGATGTCAAGACCTGGCCGCAACTTCAAGCGCTTGGGAACAGTCCCGAGCGCGAGATTATCGTCTACGTTGCCGCGGCGGCTGCCATCGGAGGCGGGATTGCGATTCAATGGCGCCGCGGCGCGCGGGTCGGCGCGCTCGTGCTGGGCGCCGTCTACCTCGTCCTTGCCGTGTTGTGGATACCACGCATCGTTCAGGCCCCGCTCATATACGATCGCTGGGGCAACTTCTTCGAGCAATTTTCCATATTCGCGGGGGCGCTCATCGCTTATGCAAGCGTCGCATCGCGCGGTTCGCCATGGGCGGCGCGGGCAGCCGCGATCGGGCGTACGCTTTTCGGCATCTGTGTTGTCTCGTTCGCGCTCGAGCAGGCATTCTATCTGCACGCCACGGCCGGCTTTGTTCCGAGATGGATCCCTCCCGGACAAACGTTCTGGGCGGTAGCAACCACGATTGCTTTCGTGCTCGCCGCCATCGCCATTTTGTCGGGGCGGCAAACCCTTCTCGCCGCTCGACTCCTCACGGCCATGCTCTTGCTCTTTGGCGTCGTGATATGGCTGCCGGCGCTTTTCGCGGACCCTCGCAGCCATTACAACTGGTCGGAAAACGTCGAAAACTTAACGATTGCCGGGGTGGCTTGGATTCTTGCCGATTACTTGCGCGTCAGGCTTGAGATCCGGAAGCCACATTCGCATAACGTGGAATAGAAATGCCGTGCTGATGCCGAAGAGCAGCAAGCCGTCGATCGACTCGATCGCGCCTAGCATGAGCCATTGAGAGTTCAAAACCGAACCCGACGCACCGCGAGTTGTCAGCGAATCTACCGAATAGAGTATGGCGGAGGCCGGCGTATCGATTGCTCCAAGATGTAAATAGACGCCCGCCCAAATGGCGCACTCGAAACCGTGTAAGACGGCCAGCAGCCAGGCAACCACTACGATAACGCTGAGGGCGCCCACCGTCGTCTGAAAAAAGCCGCGCTGCAATCGTGTCGCGGCAATTCGCAGGCGGCGCAATCCCAGCGCCACGAGCACGACACAGCTGACGTGAAGCGCGATGGTGCAGGAAATTAGAGCTACACCCCACGCCCAGCTTGCGTCCCAGACGAACCAGCCGTGCTGCATACTACCGCAACGAGACCTTCATCCGATCGTCGGGTCGGGCGGCGCCAATCGCCCAAAGACGAGCGCGTCGCACGCGGCGCCGCTCCGATCGACGTAGAAATCTCGTAAAGCACCCTCCCGCCGAAAGCCGCATTTCTCCAGTACTTTCGCCGACGCAATGTTTTGAGCGAAGACGCTGGCTTCAAGGCGGCGCAGCCCTTGGCTATGCAGCGCGTAATCCGAAAGCGCGCGGGCCGCATCGGTCCCGATACCGCGGCCCCAGTACGCCCGGCCCAACCAGTAGCCAAACGTCGCCGTCCCGCTCCGTTCTCCGTCGAGCCGATCGAAGCCGATGCCGCCGGCCAAAGCGCCGTCAACCTCAATTGCGAAGTGACCGTCGCGCGAGCCGTCGGTGACGGCTGCCACCCATTCGTCGGCGTCGCGTTGAGTATACGGGTAAGGAAAGGCTCTGGTCATCCACCGGGAAACCAGAGCGTCGTCGGCAACGCCACAGATAGCGAGCGCGTCCTCCGCGCGATAGCGCCTCAGCCGGCACGAGCGACCCTCAATAACGTACCTATTCATCGCGCATTCGCCGGGGTTCGCCATTCGCCGCGACGCACCCGGCGGACCCGTCGGGTTGGGGGCCTTGGAGGAGAGCGTGGGAAAAAGGAACGACTCGCGGCTCGTGCGATGCAGGTGTATCTGCTGTACGTCCTGCTCCCGCTCTGGACGATTCCGGGATTCGGCGATTATCTGTGTCACCGGCGTTCGAAGATCGAGTCGACCAGCGGCACGCAAGAAATCGATCACGCATGCCCTTTGAAGCGCCATGGACGGCGCGTAACCGGCCGCCAGTGAAGTGAAAACGAACGGTGTGGATGCAGCGCGGAGCATCGCGGCGCGCGTCGCATCGAACGCCCAAACTTGTGTGAAGATGAATGCCAGGCGTATGGCACCGGCATCCGTTATCGTTGCGCCAATGAAACGCGTCGAGCGGCTCCGGCTCTACCCGACCCCGCATCAGCAATCTACCCTGCGGTTCATGCTCGACGTCACGCGCCAGCTGTATAACGCGCTCCTGCAGCAGCGGCGCGACGTGTACCGGCTACGCGGTGTGGGCATCGCGAGCCGCGACCAATACGCCGAACTGACGGCGCTGCGCCGGGAGGATGCGCGCGTAGCCGCAGTCTACCGCGAGAGTGAGGATGCAGTGCTACGCCGCTTGGATCTGGCGTTCGCCGCGTTCTTCCGGCGGCTCAAAGGCGGCGAACCCCCCGGGTTCCCGCGCTTCAAACCGGCGGCGCGCTGGCACCAAGTGCGCTTCCCGCACGGCCGCCGCGCGCTGCGCCTGGACGAAGGCCAAACGCGGATGCGCATTCCGGGCGTCGGGTGGGTGAAGCTACGCAAGGGCCGCCGCGTTCCCGCCTTCGGGCGAGCATGGCTGGTGGAACGCAACGGCCGCTGGTACGCGTGCATGGAATGCGAACGCGAAGTTAACCCGTTGCCCAAAACCGGGGTGACGATTGGCATCGATCGCGGCGTGCACGTGCTGGCGGCCTGCTCCGACGGCCGTCTGATCCGCAATCTAGCGGTTGGGGAGTGGCGCAAAGCGGCCACGGCCCGGCTGCAGCGCGAGCTGGAATCGGCCACCCAGCGCGACGCTGCCGGGCGAGTCCGCAACCGCCAAGATCCACAGCGCATCGCCGCGGCTCTGCGGCTGGCGCGGTCCCGGGAGCGTGAAGCCAACGCGCGGCGTGACTTCGCGCATAAGGCCGCTCGGGCGATTGTCAATACGGCCGACGCGATCGGGCTGGAGCAGTTGAAGTTGCGCGCGATGACGCGCAGCGCCAAGGGCACGCCGGAGCGTCCTGGGGTCAACGTGCGGGCCAAG
>DATCGB010000056.1:0-2239 GCA_036509155.1 Candidatus Tumulicola sp.
CGGACTGCCTGCGCCGCGCGCGCGCGATCGCTCCGTCGGAGACGATTATCGCGAGCGGCGGCATCCGGACCGGTCTCGACGTGGTCAAAGCGCTCGCGCTCGGCGCCGACGCGGCCGGCATCGCCGGGCCGTTCCTGCGCGCTGCCGACGCCGGCGACGACGCGGCCGCCGATCTCGCACGCGAATACATTGAAGTGCTGCGCGTCGCGATGTTCGCGCTCGGAGCGCGCACGGTGCGCGAGCTGCGCGGAACCCCGCGGCTGCGGCGCGTCTGACTTCTTGCGTGCCGAAGGTCGCCCGCTGCCGCGCGAGAAAGGTCGCCGGGTCATGGGGGAACAGCCCTTGGCGCCCCGTCTCACGCTCGAGGCGGCGGACGCCTACTGCCGATTTCTCACCCAACGTCACTACGAGAACTTCAGCGTCGCGTCGCGCTTTGTCGACGGCGCGCGCCGTCTCGACTTGGCGCGCATTTACGCATTCTGCCGCTCGACCGACGATCTCGGCGATGAAAGCCCGGACGGCTTCGCGCTTGCGCGGTTGGCGCGCTGGCGGGGCGAAGTCGTCGATCTGTTCGCCGGCGTGCCGCCGGTACATCCGGTCCTGATCGCGCTTCGCGAAACCGTCGAGCACCGGCGAATGCCGGCCCAACCGTTCCTGGATCTTATCGAAGCCAACGTCATGGACCAGCGCGTGAAGGCGTATCCCACCTGGGCCGAACTCGAGTACTACTGCACCCTCTCGGCCGCGCCCGTCGGTCTAATGGTGCTGCGCGTCTTCGACGTCCTCGATCCGCAAGCCGAGCGCCTGTCCGACGACGTGTGCATCGGGCTGCAGCTCGCCAACCACGCCCAGGACGTGCGCCGCGACGCCGCCATCGGCCGCACGTATTTGGTCGAGTCCGACGTTGCCCGCGGCGGAAACGTCGAGGCCACCCGGGCGTTGGTCGAGCGCGCGCGCGAGCTGCTCGCTTCGGGACGTGCGCTCGAAACTCGAGTCCCGCCGGCGCTGCGTCTTCAGCTCGTGCTCTATCGGCTCGGCGGACTGGCCATTTGCGACGCGATCGAGCGCTTCGGCTACGATACCGCCGCCCGGCGGCCCAGCGTCTCGGGCGCCACAAAGGTATCGCTCGTACTGCGCGCCGCAATAGACGCCATGACCCCATCTTCTCGGCAAAATTCGCGCGCGGCTCATCGCTGAATACAGGTGATCACCTTACAACGGGCCCTGCGGGGAATTGGCCCCTCGGAAACCGGCCGCCAGCGGGCCGAGCGTTTCAATCGCGACATGGCACGCCGCGAGGCCGGGAATTTTTATTGGGGCTTCATTTCGCTGGGCTATCACGAACGGATGGCGATTTACGCCCTCTACAATTTTGCGCGTCAAGTCGACGACGAAGCCGATAGCGGCGGCCTTGAGAACCTGCCCGAACGCTTAAAAGTTCATCGCGGCCGGATCTCGCGCGCCGCCCGCGGCGACTATGGCGATGACCCGATCCTGCGCGTGCTTGCCGAAGCCATCCAACGCTATCGGATTCCCGAAAGCGAGCTGCAGATGCTCGTCGACGGCGTCGAAATGGACTTTGGCCACGCGCGCTACGCCACGTACGACGACCTGCACACGTACTGCAACTTGGTCGCCTCGGTGGTCGGGCGGATGTGCGTGCGGATCTTCGGTTTTACCGATCCGGTGGCGCTCGACCGCGCCGACGACCTCGGCCTCGCCCTTCAGCTGACCAACATACTGCGCGACGTCCGCGAAGATGCGGTCGATATGAATCGGGTGTACCTGCCGCAAGAAGATCTGGCGCGCTTCGGCATTCCCGAGTCGGCGCTGTTCCGCGGCGACATCGCGGCCGGCTGGAACGACTTCGTCGCCAGTCACGTCGAACGCGCGCGCGGATACTTTGCCACCGGGTACGAAGTGCTGCAGTACATTCCGCGGCGGCCGGCGGCCTGCGTTCACACGATGGCCGGCATCTACGAAGAGCTGCTCAAGAAGATCGAGCGGGACCCGGGCCTGCCGTTGCGCGAGCGCGCGGCACTTTCGAAGACCGAAAAACTTCGCGTCGTGGTGAGGTCGTGGCTGAGCAGCAGCGGATAGCCGTGGTCGGCGCCGGACTCGCGGGTCTGGCCGCCGCCCTCGAACTGAAAGAAACTGGTGCCCACGTCGAACTCTTCGAGCGCAGCCGCCTCCTCGGCGGCCGCGCGACCTCGTTCGAAATCGACGGGCACGAAGTCGA
>DATCGB010000057.1:0-12501 GCA_036509155.1 Candidatus Tumulicola sp.
GCGTTGCCGTTCGGCCGGAACGCGTGACCGTACCGCATGATGCCGCTTACCATCGCGCCGCCGAGTCACGCTTACGTTCGTCACGGATCGCTGGCGGTGCCGCGCGGCGCCGACCGCGACTATTGCGAGACGAAAGCGTACCTGTCGCGCGATCGCGGCGAACGTGCGCTGTTCGCCCGCTTGGAAGGCGCGCGCGAGCGCCGCTACCGTCTGGCGATCAACGATCGCAACGACGACTACTTCGACCCGAACAGCGATTCGATCGGCTGGGACCCGCACTCCGCGCTGCGAACCACCGGCGGCGGCCGGCAATCGCCGGCGCTGGGTTTAGGCCACGAAGTCGACCATGCGGTTGAATCGCGAGCGCGTGAGGAACGGCTCGCGGCGCGGGCGAGCCGCGCCTACGACACGGCCGAAGAGCGGCGCGTCATTACCGGATCGGAACGTCACGCCGCCCGCACGCTGCGCGAAGGCGTGCGCTACGATCACGCGGGCCGCTGCTTTCGCGTGGAGTCGCCGATCTTCGCACGCGCCCTCGTTTAGAGCCTGTAGGCTCCTAGGAACGGCGCACATCGGGTGGAATGCGCTCACGATGCCTTCCATGACGGTCTCCGTCAGTACGCTGGAACTTCCGCTCGTCCACCCGTTCAAAATCGCTCGCGGCGAAGAAACGGTGGCGCGGACCGCGTTGGTGCGCGTGCGCGCCGGCGATCTCGAAGGCATCGGCGAAGCGGCTCCGGTCGAGCGCTACGGCGAATCGGTCGAAAGCGTGGTTGCGTACTTCGCGGCGCACGCGCTCGCGAGTCACAACCCCTACCGGCTCGAAGCGCTGCTGCACGACGGCATCCCGGCGGCGGCCCGCGGCGGCCTCGACCTCGCACTGCACGACCTCATCGGTAAAGATCTCGGCAAACCGCTCTACGAGCTGCTCGGACTCGACCCGTCCTTGACGCCCGTGACGTCGTTTACGATCGGCATCGCCGATCCCGCGACGACGCTGCGCAAAGTCGCCGAGGTCGGCGATCACCCGATTCTCAAGGTTAAGCTCGGCAGCGGCACGCCGAGCGAGCAGATCGAAACCATCGCACTGATCCGCGAACGTTATCGCGGGACGATCCGCATCGATGCGAACGAGGGCTGGGACGTCGAGAGCGCCGTGCAAATTCTGCGCGAGCTGGAACGCTTCGAAATCGAGTTTTGCGAACAGCCGGTGCCGGCCGGACATCCCGAGCAGCTCCGCGCCGTGCGCGAACGGGTGGCGATTCCGATCGTCACCGACGAAGATTCGCTGGTCGCGAGCGATCTGCCGCGGCTGTACGGATGCGTCGACGGCGTGAACGTCAAGCTGGCGAAGACCGGCGGCATTCGCGGCGCGCTGGCCATGATTCACACGGCGCGCGCGCTGGGATTGAAGGTCATGCTCGGCTGCATGGTCGAGAGCGCCATCGCCGCGACCGCTGCCGCGCACCTTTCTCCGCTGGTCGACTGGGCGGATATCGACGGGCCATTTCTGACCGCCAGCGATCCGTTCGCCGGCGTGACGTACGACCGCGGGAAGCTGATTCTTCCGAGTGCGCCCGGGCTGGGCGTTCGCGAAGTCGTCGCTGCGTGACGCGCCGGCGCTACGTCATCCTCGCGCCGGAGCGTTTCGCGATCGATGCGAAGACCGCCCACGGCGTGATCGCGTACGGCGCCGACGACGTCGTCGCAATCGTCGATCCGTCGACCGCGGGGCGACGCGTCCGCGACGTCCTGCCGCACCTGAAGAGCGACGCGCCGATCGTGAGCGGCATTGCGGAAGCGCTGCGCTTCGATCCGACGGCGCTATTGATGGGGACGGCGCCGCGCGGCGGCGCACTTCCGGCCGATTGGCGAAAACATATCCTCGACGCGATCGCGGCCAAGCTGGAGATCGTCAGCGGACTGCACGACATGCTCGGCGACGACCCGGAGTTTAAGGCCGCAGCGTGGCGGTCGGGCACGACCATTTGGGACGTGCGCAAACCGCCCGGCGTTCCGCTCTTTTCGGGCGGCGTCTACGACGTCGCCGCGCCGATTCTGCTGACGGTCGGAAACGACTGCGCGGTCGGCAAGATGTCCGTCTCGCTCGAAATCGCGCGCGCCGCGGGCGAAGCCGGCAAAAACGCGCGTTTCGTACCGACCGGTCAAACCGGCATCATGATCGCCGGCTGGGGAATTTCGGTCGACCGCGTCATCGCCGATTTCGCTCCCGGCGCCGTCGAGCAATTGGTCCTGTACGCCGCCCACGAAGGCGCCGACCTGATCGTCGTCGAGGGTCAGGGCGCGATCAACCATCCCGCCTACGCGCCGGTTACGCTCGCGCTGATGTACGGAAGCGCCGCCGACGGGCTGGTATTGGTGTGCGATCCGCGCCGCACCGAAATTGAAGACTACGCGACGCCGGCGCTGGGCTATCGCGAGTCGATCGCGGTTCATGAAATGCTGCTCGCAACCGTCAAGCCGGCCAAGGTCATCGGGATCGCCCTCAACACGCGCGCCCTGTCCGAAGCGCAGGCGCTCGACGAGATCGCTCGCGCCCGGCGCGAGACGAATCTGCCCGCCGACGACGTGGTGCGTTTCGGCGCGCGGAGGTTTTACGACGAAATCGCGCCCGCGATCGGCAAGCGCGCGCCGCTGGCGCGCGCCCGACCGTGACCGCCGCCCTCCGGCGGCTGGCCGTCGGCGTGCTGCTAGGCCTCATCGCCGTCGGGGGCTGCGCGAAAAAGCCGTCGGCCGCGTCGAGCGGCCGAAATCCTTGGACGATTCCGGGCGTGCTGCGAATCGGCGAGGCCGAAGAGCCCGACAGTCTCAACTTGATGTACGCGCACAGCGCGGCCAGCGACGAGATTTCGGGTCTGCTGTTTTCGTTCTTGCTGCGCTACGATCGCGACGGCAACTACGTGCCCGACCTGGCGACGGCGGTTCCGTCGGTTCGCAACGGCGGCATCAGCCCGGACGGAAAAACGATCGTCGTGCACTTGCGAAAAGGGGTCGCGTGGGCCGATGGCGCCCCGCTGACGGCGGATGACTGGCTCTTCACCTATCGCGCCGCCACCAATCCGCAAAATAACGTGAAAACGCGCTACGGCTGGGATACGATCGCGGCGGCCGCCGCCCCCAATCCGTACACGATCGTCATTCACCTCAAACGTCCGTCGGTCAGCGTTCTAGGAATTCTCGCGATGGGCGGCGCCGGCTATCCGCCGATGCCCGCGCACCTGCTGGCGAAACTTCCCAACCTCAACTCGGCCGAGTTCAACAGCAACCCGCTCTCCAGCGGCCCCTACATCCTGAAAGCCTGGAATCGCGGGACGGACCTGGAGTTCGTCCCCAATCCGCGCTATTTTCGCGGGCCGCCGCATCTCAAAGAAGTCGAGTGGAAGATCGTTCCCGACGTCAACACGCTGTTCGATCAGCTCAAGACGCATGAGATCGACGTCTATCCGGGCGTCAATGCCAACGCCGTGCCGCAACTCGCAGCCGTTGCGGGCATCGTCGTCAAGAAGCAGTTGACGGCCAACTGGCGCCATCTCGGCATCAACCTAAGTCGTCCGCTGCTGCGCGACGTTCGCGTGCGCCGCGCCATTTCCGAGGGCGTCGACTGGAAGCGCATCGACGATACCGTTTATCACGGGATCAACCGGCTGGCGGTGTCGGACATCTTCCCGGAGTCGTGGGCCGCGCCGGCGTTGCCGCCGTATCGTTACGATCCAAACGCGGCGCGCCGGCTGCTCGCGCAAGCCGGCTGGACGCGCCAGCGCGATGGCGTGCTGCACAAGAATGGCGTCGCGATGCGCCTGACGCTTTCGGCGACCGTCGGGCACGAAGAAAACGAACAGTCCGAAGTGCTGATCCAATCGATGCTCGCGCCGATCGGCATCGGCGTGGCGATCCGCAACTATCCCAGCAACCTGATGTTCGCCCAAAACGGTCCGCTCTACACCGGAACGTACGACCTGGAATGGTCGATCGACACCAACGGCGCCGACCCCGACAACGCAGGGAACTGGAACGGCGCCTTCATCCCGCCCAACGGCGCGAATACGTCGTGGCTGAACGACCCGATCGTCAATGCAACCAGCGCGGCCGCCGAGGCCACGTTCGATCGTGCCAAACGCAAGGCGCTCTACCAGCGCGAGGAAGAACGCATCCGGGAACTCGTGCCGGCCGTGTTCTTTACCTGGGAAGAGGGCTACACCGCCATGAATGCCGACGTAAAGCATTTCATACCGGCAGCCTTCATCGGCGACACCTGGAACT
The DNA here is from genome assembly GCA_036509155.1 of Candidatus Tumulicola sp. Lineage (GTDB taxonomy): Bacteria > Vulcanimicrobiota > Vulcanimicrobiia > Vulcanimicrobiales > Vulcanimicrobiaceae > Tumulicola. The sequence goes on from DATCGB010000057.1 coordinate 4,282, forward strand.
CGTGGCAGTGGAGTATATAGGAACGGGGTTCGTGCAGGCGCTCGACGTGGGCGAATCCGCGCGCCTGCGCTTCGAACCGGTGCGCGGCGGCGTGTTGAGTTGGAATACGTTCGCCTCGGCCGGCCGGATCGAATTCCGCCTGCTCCGCGCGGGCTCGCCGGCGACCGACTGGATCGGCTACGCAACGTGGCATCACAACGGTTCGACGTCGTTTAGCGCCGACCACGAAGGCGTTCACGTGGACGTCGACGCGATTCGCGCCGAGCAGCCGTTCGACGGCATCGACGTCCGCGCCGCCGACGTCTACCTCAACCTGGTCGCATTTTCGGCGCCGCTGCGCCCGCGTCCGTCGCTGCCCTACGCACGCGACGCGCTAATCCTCGACGTGCCGGCGCGCTCGCAATACGTCCTCGAACGCCGACGCGGCTGGTGCAGTCCGGCCAGCCTGTCGATGATTCACGCCTACCACGGCATCGACGTGCCGGTCGAAGAGACGGCCCGCGCCGTGTTCGATCGCGCGTACAACGGCACCGGCAACTGGGCGTTCAACGTCGCCTTCAGCGGCAGCTTGGGCCTTCGCGGCGTCGTCGCGCACCTGATAAACCTCGATCACGCGCAACGCCTGATCGAGCGCAACCTGCCGATCGCGATCTCATACTCGTGGCGCGAAGGCGAGCTGCCCGGCGCGCCGCTCGAGCAGTCGGACGGGCACCTCGCCGTGTTGTGCGGGTTCACAACCGGCGGCGACTGCGCGATCAACGATCCGGCCGCGCCCAACGTTCGCGTCGTCTATCCGCGGGCGGCGATCGAAGCGCTCTGGCAACGCGCCGGCGGCGTCGCATACGTGGTCGCGCCCAACGGCATCGACTACGCCGGCGTTCTGGCGCCCGGGCCTTCGTAGCGAAAGCGATCCGGCAGTGGGCGTTCAACCGCACGATCGCGTTACCACACTCGACGCGCTGCGCCGCGTGCCGCTGCACCTGGCGCTCGTCGAACCGGAGATTCCACCGAATGCCGGCAACGTCGCGCGGCTATGCGCGGCCACCGGCTGCGCGCTGCACCTCGTCGAGCCGTTGGGCTTTCGCATTAGCGACCGCGAACTTAAACGCGCCGGCCTCGACTACTGGCATCAGCTCGACGTCGTCGTACATCCCAGCCTCGAAGCCTTCTTGACGGCGACCGGGTCGCTGCAGCGCTGGTTCTTCTCGACGCGCGCGCGACGAGTCTATTCCGAAGCGGCGTTTACCGCGGGCGACGTCCTGGTTTTCGGCAAAGAAACCCAGGGATTGCCCGACGAGTTGTTGGCACGCTTCCCCGATCGGGCGTTGCGAATTCCAATGCGCGAACGCAGCGTCCGCAGCCTCAACCTCTCGACCGCCGTCGGCATCGCCACATACGCCGCATTGGAAAAACTCGGCTTCCCGGAACTGGACTAACCGGCCGCGACGGGCGGGTTTCCGGGAACGCGCTCCGGTCGGCGCAGGAAGAGCGACGCGGACAACGCGAGCAGCGCGAAAAGCGTAGCGGCGGCGAAGACCGGGATGAGACCGTAGCGATCGCCGATCGCGCCGAACAGCGGCGCGGCGAAACCACCGATCGTTACGGACAGGCCGAGCGTGAGGCCGGCGGCGATGCCGATGCGCTGCGGAAGATATTCCTGACCCATGACCACGATGACGCCGGCCGACAGTCCGATCGCGACGCCGAACGCCACCGCGATCGGAACCAGCACGGCAAACTGCGGCGCGTAGATTCCGGCCAGCACGATGCCGACGCCGAAGGCCAGCGTAAGTGCCAGCGATGCGGCGACGACGCGGCGGCGGTCCACGCGGTCGGCCAGCCGTCCGCCCCACAACGTGCCGAAGGCGCCGCCGAGCAGCATCGCGGCCAACGCGACCGAGCCCAGCGCCTTGTCGACGTGGGTTACCGCGATGGCGTACACCGGCATGAACGTCACCGCCGCGAAGAACACCGTCGAGCGAAGCGCGACGACCGCCGCCAGGATCGAAAATCCGCGCCAGTCGTCGACGCCCGTACGCGTGCGGCTCGCGCGATGGGCCAGCGCGCGAGCGCGATCGAACCGGGGCAGGTCGCGCACCAGCAGCCCGGACAGAACCGCGGCGGGAATCAGCAGAAACGCCGTGCCGTGCAAGCCGAATATTAGCAACAGCGGCGTGACCACGATCGGCCCGATCGCAAAACCGAGGTAGCCGCCCGTCGTAAACCAGCTCATCGCGGTGGCACGCGCCGGCCCGCCGAAATAGTTGGCAAAGCGCGAGGCTTCCGGATGAAAGGCGGCGATGCCGATCCCCGAAATCAGCGCACCCAACAGCATGAACGGCATCGACGGCGAGAATCCGATCATCGCGGTGCCGAACGTTGCGAGCAGCAGCGCAATCGGAATCACCCAGGCCAACGACTTGCGGTCGGAAAGATGGCCGAACAGCGGCTGCACGATCGACGACGAGAGGTTCATCGCCAGGACGAGCGTGGCCGCCGACGTCAACGACAGGCCGCGATGCGCGATCAGCCATGGAATGAGCGCCGGCAGAACGCTTTGATTGGCGTCATTGAACACGTGCGCTGCGGCGAGCAGGCTGATGCCGGGACGGTCGAACTGTGCCGGAGCGAAGCTTTCGGCGGCGGCGACGGCAGGCATGGAAGCCCATCATCCCACGCGTCGAATAGCGCCCTCAATGAAAAAGTCGCTGGCATCGATCGAGCGCGCGGTGATCGGCTGCACCCGCTGCCCGGAACTGCGCGCCTATACGGCGCAGGTCGCTCGCGAGAAGAAGCGCGCGTATGCGGCGTGCACGTACTGGGGCAAACCGGTTCCGGCATTTGGCGACCCGCGCGCCCGGTTGATGGTCGTCGGGCTAGCGCCCGGCGCCCATGGCAGCAACCGGACCGGGCGTCCTTTTACCGGCGACGCGTCGGGCGACTTCCTGTACCCGGCGCTGTACCGGGCCGGATTTGCGTCGCGGCCGCAGGCGATCGACCGCGACGACGGCCTGCTCCTGCACGACTGCTTGATCACCGCAGCCCTACGCTGTGCGCCGCCGCAGAACAAGCCGACGCCCCAAGAGCTGCGAAACTGCTTTTCGTACTTGGTCGAGGAGTTCGACGCGCTTCCCGGACTGCGCGTGGCGATCGGTCTCGGATCGATCGGGTTCGCGGCCATCCTCAAAATGCTGGGCGCGCGAGGCTACGCGTTCGATCCTGCAAAACCGAAATTCGGCCACGGTGCGCAAGCCTCGGCCGCCAACGGCCGGCGCACGATCGCGGTCATCGCGTCGTATCATCCGAGCCGTCAGAACACCAACACCGGCGTTCTGACCGTACCGATGTTCGACGCGATCTTTAGTCGCGCGCGGGCGATCCTCGCGGAGTAGCCGGCACGCGCAGCGGCGGCGGCTGTTTGACCGGATGCCCGCAGCGATCGGCGTACGTCGTCAATCCCCATTTCGACGTGTGTTCGATCACGGCAGAATCGCGCAGCGGCGGCCCAAATGCCGCGCGCACCGCGCGCAGCGCTTTCGCGCGAGCGGCCGCACTTTTCGCCGGCCCGGCGACCGTCACCGATGCGAGCGTGCCGTCGGCGTTGCCGGCAACGACGACGATGGTTCCATCGAGCGTCAACGCGCGCGTCTCGCATGCGCTCAAGGGTGACGGCTTCGCGTTAGGTGACGACTCGGCATCGGCCGCGTGGCGAGCGCCCGAGCAGCCGGCGGCGGCCAGCGCCAACGCGACAAGGAGCAGCAGGCTGCGGCTGTGCCCGTGCATGCCCCGCCGCTACCCCGGCGATCCCACCGGCGTTGTACGCAGGTGCAGATCGCGCAACAGGTTTTCGGGCACCCCCGAGGGCGCGTCCATCATCACGTCGCGAGCGACCTGATTTTTCGGAAACGCGATGACCTCGCGAATGTTTTCCTCGCCGCACGCCAGCATGACGATCCGGTCGATCCCCAGCGCCATTCCACCGTGCGGCGGCGCGCCGTAATCGAGCGCGCGCACGAAGAATCCGAAGCGTTCGTCGATTTCTTCGGGCGTCAGTCCCAGCATCTCGAAGATTTTTCGCTGCTGGTCCGCTTTGTGAATTCGGATCGAGCCCGACCCGAGTTCGTAGCCGTTGAGGACCATGTCGTAGTGCTGCGCGCGCATCTTCGCCGGATCGGTTTCGATCAGCTCCCACTGATCGTCGGCCGGAGCGGTGAACGCGTGATGCGCCGGCATCGGCTTGCCGGTCGCTTCGTCGATTTCGAGATACGGAAATCCGGTAACCCAGCAGAAGGCGTGACGGCGCGGATCGCGCAGTGCGCAGCGACTGCCGACCTCATTGCGCATTTTCCCCGCGACGGCGTACGCCAAATCGCGCGCGCCGGCGAAAAGCAAGATCGCGTCGCCGGTTTGGGCGCCGGTTATGGCGCGCAGTCCGGCGAGATTCGCCTCGCTCAAAAACTTTGCAGCGGACGATTTATTCCCGTCGCTTCCGAAGGCGACCCAGACCATGCCTTTCGCCCCGAACTCCTTGGCAACTTCGGTTAAGGCGTCGAAGTCGCGGCGAGATAACGCCGCACCGCCGGGATAGCGCAGTGCGACCACGCTTCCACCGCTCTCGATCGCCGACTTGAAGACGACGAACTCGGTACCCGCAAAGATCTCACCGGCGTTGGTCAACTCGAGTTCGAAACGCAGGTCGGGCTTGTCGACGCCGTACTTCGCGATCGCCTCCTCGTGGCTCAGGCGCGGAAAGGGCGACAGCTCGATGCCGAGCGCCGTTTTCCAGACGTACCGAATGCACGACTCCATCGTCTCGAGCACCTGGTCCTGGGTGCAGAACGCCATCTCGACGTCGAGCTGCGTGAACTCCGGCTGCCGGTCGGCCCGCTGATCCTCGTCGCGCATGCAGCGCGCGATCTGCATGTAGCGACCGAAACCCGCGATCATCAGCGTCTGCTTGAGCATCTGGGGCGACTGCGGCAGTGCGTAAAACGTGCCCGGATGGACCCTGCTGGGAACCAAATAGTCGCGCGCGCCCTCGGGCGTCGACTTGATGAGCATCGGCGTCTCGATCTCGACGAAGTCGCGCCCGTCAAAGAAATCGCGCATCGCCTTGACGATGCGGTGCCGCACCCGCAGGTTGAACTGCATGCGCGGGCGGCGCAGATCGAGATAGCGGTACTCGAGGCGCAGGTTTTCGTCGACGGCGTCGTCGGAATTGACCGCAAACGGCGGCACCGCCGAACGGTTGAGCACCTCGAGCCGGTCGACGCCGACCTCGACGTCACCGGTCGGTAGGCGCGGGTTTTCGGTCCCGGCCGGACGGCGGCGAACGTTCCCGCGCACGTGCAGAACGTCTTCGTTGCGCAAGCGTTCCGCCTCGCCAAAGCTCGCCTGCTGCGGGTCGAACACGATTTGCGTAACGCCCTCATGGTCGCGCAGATCGACGAATATCAGCCCGCCGTGGTCCCGCCGGCGATTGATCCAACCGCGCAGATCGACCGTTCTCCCCTCGTCGCTAACCCGCAGCGCTCCGCACGAAGCCTTCGTTCCGCTATCCATCGCTGTCTTTCTCTTGCGCCTTCAACGCCTCTTTGATTCCGGACACGTAGTAGTATTGCTGCACGAGATCGCGCGCGAACTTCGACCTTTCGGCGCGCGCGTCGAAGTAGCCGAGCAGGTGCGGCGCGCGGGTCAGCGCGGCATGCAGCCCGAGAGAAACCGGCGTCATGCCGAGGTTGAGCTTGACCGCGAAGTCCGGGTGCTTGCGGTAGAACCGCACGGTCGAGCGTCCGGCGAGTTTCATTTTTTCCTTCTGATCGTCGTGGGGAACGTCTTGACAGTGGTAGTTGACGGCGCGCGGCTCGTAGACGATTTCGAGCCCCGCCTTCTCCAAGCGGTATCCGAGTTCCAAATCCTCGTGGCCGTAGCCCGTGAAACTTTCGTCGAAGCAGCCGGCGCGCAGCAGGTCGTCGCGCCGCACCGACGCGTTGCCGGTCAGAAAGTACAGCCACGACAGGCGCTTGCGCGATGGTGGATGCAGGTGTCCGCGCGCCTCGGGACGGTCGCGTTTGCGCGCGTAATCCTCGAGATCCTTGACCTGCACTTCCCATCCGACGACCGCGATCCCACGGCGTTCGCGGTGCCGGTCGAGGTGCCGCGACAGCAGGTCCGGCGACGCTAAAATGTCCGAGTCGTTGAACAGAACGACGTCGCCGCGCGCCGCTTGGATACCCGCGTTGCGGGCTGCGGCGCGGCCGCCGTAAGCGCCCGGAAGATGGCGCACGTTGGGATGCTGTTCGCCGACGCGCGCCAGGTACTCCGCGGTGCCGTCGGTCGAATTCGAGTCGCAAACGAGCAGCTCGAACGCGTCGCGCGGCAAGTCTTGCGCGAGAAGCGTCGGGATGACGTGTCCGAGGGTATCGAGGCGGTCGTACGTCGGAATAACGACGGAAATGTCAGGCATGCATCAAACTCGCAACGCCGCTCACGATTTCGTCGCGGAATTGCGCGAGCGAGGCGGCATCATCCATAGCCGGTTTGCGAACGAGCACGTGGGGGACGCCGTAGGGCGCCCATTCCTGCGAGTTCAGCCGGAAGTAGCGGTGTTCGAAAGCAACGACCGTGGGCCTTCGGACCGCGCTTGCGACATGTGTCGCACCGGTATCGACGGTTACGACGATGCGCGCCCGTTCGAAGACGGCCGCCCACTGGTGGAACGGCAGGCGCCGCAGCAGCCGGTCCACGCGGCCGGTTGCCTCGAAGGCCGGGGCGACGTCCTCACACTCTTGCGCGCAGGTGATCACGACGGGTCCAAACTCGGCCAACCGCTCGACGATCGCCAACGCGGTCGACAGACTGCTCCCGTCGCGAAACCACCGCTGACCCAGGTGCATCACGATCGGATCGGGCGGCAACGTCCGCGCGACCGCCCGGTCGACTTCGGTTACGTCTAGGCGAAGCGCCTCGACCCGGCGGTTCGCGCCCGCCAGCGCGACCAGATCCAGCAGCTGCACGACTTCGTGGCGTACGACGCGCCGCGGATTGCGTTCGCACAGCTCCGGATCGGCTTCCGAAATCATCAATCGGTTTACGTACAAGGGGGCGGTCAAACGCGCGGCCCAGCGGCGTTCGTAGGTATAGCCGACCCGCAGCCTGGCGCGCGTCGCACCGACCAACTGCATATCGACCGCGCGCGGGGCGAGCGCGATCGCCAGATCGTAACCGGAGTGCAGCCGGCCAAACGCGCCCGGCCGCCCCTCGCGCGGTAATTCCACGAGTTCGTCGACGTCCGGATTTCTCTCCATGACGACGCGGTTGTACGGGCTCACGACCATGGTTACGTGCGCGTCGGGAAACGACGCCCGCACGGTCGCGATCGCCGGCGTCGAAAGAATGAGATCGCCGATGCGATCGGTGCGCGACAGCAAAATCTTCCGCGTCACGCCGAATCTCGGATCGTGCGTTCCAGCTCGTCGAAATAGGCTTCGTTGGCAAGTCCGCGGGCGGCGCGCAGCTCCCCGTCTTCCAGCCGGCGGTCGGCCGATAGGTCGCCGACGCGCCGCTGCAACCGCTCGGCGAAACGCAACCTTCGCTTCCACTCGTGAAACCGGCGCTGCAGCGGGTTGATCCCGGTCGCGAGATACGCGCGCCACGTCGGGTGCAGCGTGGCCAGCCGTACGGCGGTCCGCGCCTGCGCCCGAGCCTGACGCACCATTTTTTCGACGTTACCGCTGCGCGGACGCGGCTTGAAGTGATAGACCAGCGCCTTCGGATTGAAGACCGCCTTCACGCCGCGACCGCGCAGCCGCAGTCCGACGTCGATGTCTTCCCAACCGTACTCGCTGAAGCTTTCGTCGAATCCGCCGATCGCGCGCATCGTCGCCAGCGGAAGCGAGACGTTGGTCGTCCAAAAATAGTTGCCGCTGTAGTCTTTGACGCGCCACACGGGCGGCGGAAGGTCGTCGAAGCTCTCGACTTCGATCGCGCCGCCGCGCACGATCGCCTGCGGGTGGGCGGCGTGCGCGCGCAGATGTTCGGCGACGAAGTTCGGCAAAACCAACACGTCGTCGTCGATAAACACGATCCGCTCGCCGGCAGCCCGAGCGATTCCCGCGTTGCGCCCTTTGGCCAGTCCGGAGTTGGACTGCTCGACGACGGTAAAAGCGCAGCGGGCGCGGGCGCGCGCGCGCCCGATAGTCCCCGCCGTATCGTCGGTCG
>DATCGB010000058.1:0-8031 GCA_036509155.1 Candidatus Tumulicola sp.
CGTCGTGTACGAAACTGACAAGAGCGTCGAGACCTCCGCGCCGGGGCGCCTAGTGCAGATTAATGGTTTGTTTCGCCGCCGGCGCGTCGGTGCCGAAGGCTTCCTTGAGAACCGTCTGCAGCTCGCCGTTTTGCGCCATCGGGCCTAAAATGTCGGTGTCGCCGTAGAACTTGCCGTTGATGAACACCTTGGGCAGGGTCGGCCATTCCGTCATTTCGGCAAGGGCGTCGCGTTTGGGCATGTTTTCCAGTACGTCGACGACTTCGAACGGGAAGCCGAAGTGGTCGAAGAATTGGATCGTTTCGAGCGTGAAGCCGCAGCGCGGCGCCGTCTTCGTGCCCTTGCCGTAAACCAAAATCTTGTTTGCGCCGATCTCTTGTGCGATTTCTTCTTTGAGTTGTTCCGACATCGTTAGTTCTCCGGGGGGGCGATTGTTTTGAGTTCGACCGCGTGGACGCGGCCGTCCTTGAGCGCCCCTTTGAGCGCTCCGTAGACGAGCTGGTGTTGTTCGATCAGCGTCTTGCCCTTGAAACCGTTCGAGCGCACCGTGACGTTGAAGTGGTCCATCGTACCCGTGCGGTCGAAAACCTGCACGTCCGCATCCGGCAGCTGCGCGCGGATGAGCTCGGTTAGCGCGGCATCGGCGATCATGATTTCAAGCGCGGCGAGCGAGCGTTCATCGCTTCTGCCAACCCGCGCGCCTCGCCGAGGGTTTCGGGAAGGCGGGTCGCCCCCTTGGAAAGTGCGGCGCTGACGCCGCTGGCGAGCAGGATGCCGCTCACGCCGATTAGGATCGCGGGAACGCCGGTCGCGCGCACCGGGCCGATTTCGATTCGAAAGGTTCGCTGTACGCGCGTGACTCCGCGAAGGAACGCTCTCATGGCGCCTATTCGATTTTTCATGGGCCGATGGTCTACGGCGCGCAACGCCGGAAGGCCTGGCCGGAGGCGCAAAGCGAAGGCTGGCGAGCCATGCATAGCCTGCTCGTTCGACGGTGAGTTCGTCGATGCGCGCGGTTCGCCTGAACGAAATCGGCGGCCCGCAAAATCTACATCTCGAGGAGGCGCCGCTTCCGCAGCCAGGCGAGGGTGACGCGCTCGTCCGCGTGCGCGCCGCGGCCTTCAACCGGCGCGACGTATTCATTTCGCAGGGGCTCTATCCGGGAATCGTCTTGCCGAAAACGCTCGGATCCGACGGTGCCGGCGAGATCGCCGCGTTGGGCCCGGGCGCGTCGGCTGCGACACATCTCGCAGTCGGCGACGAAGTCGTGATCGACCCAATGCTCGATTGGGGACGCGATCCGCGCGTCTGGGACGCAAAAGGGTCGAGCATCCTCGGCATGCCGCGCGACGGAACGTTTGCCCAGTACGTCGTCGTGCCGGCCGCCAACGTTTACGCCAAGCCGCACGGGCTGACGATACACGAAGCTGCGGCGATTCCGCTCGCCGGCTTGACCGCGTATCGGGCGATCTTTACGCGCGGCCAACTCAAGCCCGGCGAAACGGTGCTGATCACCGGGGTGGGCGGCGGCGTGCAGACCTTCGCGCTGTCGTTCGCCAAACGCGCCGGCGCGCACACCATCGTCACGTCCGGCAGCGACGAAAAGCTGGCCTTTGCCAAGTCCCTCGGTGCCTACGTCACGCTCAACTACAAGACGATGCCGGACTGGCATAAAGCCGCGCGCGCGGCGGGACCGATCGATCTCGTCATCGATTCGTCGGGCGGCGAAACGCTGGCGAAAGCGATCGACGCGGTCGTTCCCGGCGGCCGCATCGTCGTCTACGGCGGGACCAACGGCGACGCAACCATAAAAATGTTCCCGCTCTTTTGGAAGCACGTAACGATCCTCGGAACGTCGATGGGCAGCCCGCAAGATTTCGTCGCCATGCTCGCGCTCTTTGACGACGGCACGCTCAAGCCGGCGATCGACCGCATCTACGAAATGAGCGACGTCGTTGCCGCCGCCGAGAAGATGGCATCGTCCACCCGGTTCGGAAAAATCGTTCTAGATATCGACGACTAACCTGCTGAAGCTCGGCGCCGAATTAGGCGTCTATGTCGGTCAAACGATAGGCGTATAGTGCGTCGAGGCGCAGCATCGAGCCGAGTTCGGCCGCGACCAGTTCGGCTTGATCGGGTCCAACCAGCTCTTCGAGCGATGGGTTGAGAATCCACGTTTCCTGCTGCGTCATCGGGCGGTCGAGACGTTCGGCGCCCACGCGTCCCTCGCTTTCGAGCGCCATCAGATGCGCGAGAAGCTGGCGCGCCATGGCCGGCCAGAGCATCGGACGATCGTCGCCGTAAACGTAGAGCACGAGTTCGGGAATCGTTTGCGCGCCGTTGCGCGCCAGCGCGTCGATCAGTTCGCGTTCGCGCAGGTTGCGATGCGCGATGTATTCCGCGACTTTGGCGCGCGCGTCGTTCACGACCGGACCGTGGCCGCCATAGATGATGCGGGCTTCGGAAAATTCGTCCGCGAGCCGTTGGAGGGTTCGCTGATAGGGCCGCATCGCGCCGCCGGGCGGTGCGATGACGACCGGGCCCTCACCCAGAATCACGTCGCCGGTGAACAACGCGCGTTCTTCGGGCAGGTAGAACGCGACGTGATCGAATGTGTGTCCCGGCGCGTCGATGACTCGCAGTGCCGTGGTTGCGACGCAGAGAGTTCCTTCGAGATCGAGGTTCCGATCGTGCGGAACGGCGCTGGCCGGATGCGCGTATATCGGCGCGCCCGTCCGGGCGGCGAGCGGTGCCGCGGCGGGGGCGTGATCGGGGTGGCCGTGGGTGAGGGCGATGGCGCGAATGGTGAGGCCGCGAGCGCGGGCGGTTTCGACGAGCGCATCGACGTGGCGTTCGATCGGTGGTCCGGGGTCGATCGCCAGCGCTTCGCCGTTTCCGCAGTCGACCAGATACGAGTTGGTTCCGGTCAGCGTCATGGCCGAGGGATTTGGAGCGCGAACGAGCGTCGTCTTCACCACGCGTTTTCCAGTGCGGTGGGCATGACGAACCCTTCGTCCGGTGACGTTCCCGGCATGATGGTGAGGATCGGTTTGGCGCGGGCGAACGCCAGCGCGGCGTCCACGCTATCGAACGAGGTTAGCCGCTCGAGATGTTTGATCGTCGGGTAGACCAGGTGGAAGTCGCCGCGGCGATGCCGGACGAGGGCATCGCGCGGAGTTATCCAGATGCCGTCGTGCGTCTCGAAGGCATCCGCACGGCCGGCCTGTTCGCGGGGTGCCGGTGCGAAAAAAAAGTGCGTGTTGTAGCGTCGCGGTTCGCTCGGCGGCGTGATCCAATGCGAGAAGAACGTCAACGCGCCGGCGTCGGCAAACCAATCGCGTTCCTGCAGAAAATCGGCGAACGCGAGCCGGCCGTTTTGAAGCAGCGCCCGCTGCGCGTGCGCGCCGTCCTCATGGACCCGGTCGGCCTCGACCGGCGATCCCGCGCGCGTTCGAGCGATCAGAATGCCGGCTTCTTCGAAGAGTTCGCGCAGCGCAGCAATCAGTACGCCGGCAGCTTCGGCAGAATCGGCCGGCGGCTCGCCGCTGGGAAGCTCGGCCGGAACGCGCGCCCGTTGAAAGTCGCGGCGTACGCGCGCGGATTCCAGACCGAGCGTGCGGGCCGTTATCGCCGGCGTGCGGTCGAAACGCTCGTCAACGGTGCCGCCGGGGAAAACGAACGCGTCGGGCGCGAACGCGCTGCGGGCGCTGCGGCGCGTCATGTAAATTTCCAGGCCGGAGGCCGGCGGCGATGCCGGCCTGGCCAGAATGACGGTCGCGGCGAGTCGCGGACGCTGGGCAGGCACGATATCGCAAGCGTATCACGCCGCCCGGGCAATCTAAAGCTCGGCCTGCGCCGTTACTCCAACGAATCGCTCGTAAGAAAGGCTTGGAATACTGATGAAATCTCGTTGGATCGCGGCGCTCGCGGGTGCCGGCTTGCTACTTTCGGCTGCGGCCCCGGCGCTCGCCGCCGTCACCTGGCTGCCGAACGTGACGGACGCGCCGTCCCGGTTTTCGGGCCCCGGCGTCTACACCGGAGCGCCCGCGCTGCCGGTCACGCTCTCGATGGTGATCGCCGGCGGCGGCCCGGCCAACTTCCAGACGCTCACGCTCGTGAAGGTTCTGGCGGGTGATAAGACCGATGCCGAAGTGGCGTCGCTCAAGAAGCAGTTCGGTGACACGAAGGTCACCAACTTCGTCAAGATTTTCCCGTTCGTCGTCAGCGACTCGCTGAAGATCGCCAAGGAGAAGGGCGTTAAACTTCCGTCGTCGCCGAGCCCGAATCCGAAGGACGGTGAGGCGCTTGCCGGGGCGCTGTGGGCTGCCGGCCAGACGGGCCATAATTTTAACGTCGAAGTCCTGCTCGATCGCGCGGTCTCGCATCCGATTCACGAACAAGTGATGAAGGACATCGATGCCAAGTACGGGCTGGCCGCCGACGCGGACTATCACGCCGTGCTGAACCAAGCGATGCACGATCTGGCGACGGTCTATCACTTCAACGCCATGGGTAAGCCGGCTTCGTCGATGTAACCGCGTGCGGGCCGCCGCAAGCCCCGGAAAAGAGCAGGAGGGTGGCGCAATCGCGCCACCCTCTTTCTGCCGTCCGAGCCGGCTGCAGAACTAACGCTGCATCCGGCTACTCCACCTCCGACGAAAATGCGGTGAAAAGCGCTTCACCATACATCGGCGCCCGGAGAAGCCGATTCTACCCAATTAGCCGCCCGAAAACAATATGCTCGTTTCGAATAGCCACAGGCACAGGAGCGCGAGGGACCAGTTCACCGCATGGGCAGTCCAACAGTACGGGCAGGGCCTGCGGGTGATGAACAACAGCGAGTAAGCCAGCACAAGCGAGGTGGCTGCGGCCAGGCCGGCGGCGGTCAGGATCGGGAGCGCCAGCGCGGGAACGGCCGGCGCGAGCCATATGGCTAGGGCCAGGGCCGGGTAGTAGACGCCGCCCAGGAGCGCGTTCGGAACGCCGCCGTACAGCCGGGCCCGCGGGCTTTCGACCACGCTGGGCCCGTCGAGTTCGCCCCGCTCCGCCCGCCGGGTCTTGGCAAGCATGAAAAGCGATGCGTAGAGACCAACACCGCAAAGTAACGTGACTATTATTTTTGGCACCATGCTCGTTTCGGCTTGGCTCGATTCTTAAGGCGCTTCGCGGGCCTAGGGCTGCTCGTGGCCTCGTTCGCGCTCGCCTATCTGGTCATCCGCTACCAGCCGCGCGTCGAGCACGAGATTCGGACCCTCGGCCTCGCCGCCTATCCGCTGGCGATCGGCATTTTTGCGATCGTCGCATCGGCGCCGTTCTCGGTGACCGACGCCCTAGCGATTATGAACGGCGCGATCTTCGGCCCGATCAAGGGGTCGCTCGTCAACGCGGTCGGGTTAGTGCTGGCCGCCATGCTTGGCTACTGGATCAACCAGCGTGCTTCGAAGTTGCTCGACGTGCACGCCTACCTCGAGCGTCTGCCCGCGTGGGTCAAGCGCTTCCCGGTCGGGTCGCCGGCATTTCTCATCGCGGTGCGCGTGATTCCGGGATTCGGTGGAACCGTCGCGACGGCCAGCGCGGCGGCGTTTAAGGTGCCGATGTGGGTGCACGTCTGGACGATGTGCGCGATCGCCATCCCGATCTGCACGGTGCTGGCGATCTTCGGCGACCGGGTCACGATCTTCGCGCACGGCATGACGCATCGGTACGAAGACCGCTACCACCATTACTGTCAAACGCATGCGTGTCCGCATTTTCGCTTCCGCCGCCATGAAAGGGTTTCGCCCGCACCGTGACCTCGCCGATCATCGTTCCCGACCAGCGTTCGCTCGACACGGTTTGCGCGCGAGTTCGCGCCGCGGGACGCGTCGCGCTGGATACCGAATTCCACGCCGAACGAACCTACGCGCCGCGCTTGATGGTCGTGCAGCTCGCGTTCGACGACGGCGCCGCCATCGTCGACCCGCTGGCCATTCCGAACTTGCGCCCGCTGGTCGACGCGCTGGCCGAAACGACCGTCGTCGGTCACGCCCTCTCGTCGGATCTCAAGATCTTCGCCGACCGTTACGACACCGTGCCCGCGCGCGTTTTCGACACCCAGATCGCGGCCGCGTTCCTGGGATACGGCATGCAGATTTCGCTCGGAGACTTGGTTCACGATCTGCGGCGCGTGCGGCTGCCGAAATCCCAGACGGTAAGCGACTGGTCGGCGCGGCCGTTCTCCGAACGGCAGATCGAGTACCTCGTCGACGACGTCGCGCACCTGTTGCCGATGCACGACGTACTGCGCGAGCGGCTCGAAGCCAAGGGCCGTTTACCGTGGGCGCTCGAGGAGTGCGCCGAGCTGGGAGACGTCGCGCGGTATCGCGTCGACGCGCGTCGTGCGTACCTGCGAATCCCGGGCGCGGCGCGCATGAGCCGCCGCGAACTCGGAATTCTCAACGAGCTGGCGATGCTTCGCGACCGGGTGGCGCGCGATCGCGACCTGCCGGTGAAATACGTGATGCCCGACGACGTGGTGGGCGGCCTGGCGGCGCTCAAACCAAAAAACCTCGCGGATTTGACGCAGCTTCGGCGCTTGGATGCGGGCGCGCGGCGTCAACTAGGCGACGCAATTCTGGCCGCGGTCGCGCGCGGCGAGGCGCTCGACGAGACGCAACTGCCGGAGCGTCCGCAGCGGCCGCTCGGTCCGGCCCGCGATACGGTGGCGGCGCTTCTGTCGGTCGTTGCCGGCGAAATCGCCCGGGATTCGGAGTTGCCGACCAACCTGCTCGTGCCCCGGGCGGCTTTAGAGCGGGTCGCCCGCGAGGTGCCGGCCGATCGCGCGGCCTTCGAAACCGCGCTCGGGCTTCAGCCTTGGCGTCTCGAGCTGGTGGCCGGACCCCTGTGGCGGCTTTTGTCGGGTGACGCGGCCATTGCCATCGAAGGCTACGCGGACGGAAATCCCAAAATACGGTTATCCCATGAATCAACACGCCAATAGCTTTAACGCGCTCGACACGCTTCGCGTCGGCGACCGTTCGTACACCTATTTCCGCTTGGACGCGATCGAGCAGGCCGGCCTAACCAAACTCGCCCGGCTCCCCTACTCGCTCAAAATTCTTTTAGAAAACCTGCTGCGGTGCGAAGACGGCCGCTCGGTAACTAAGAGCGATATCGAGGCGCTAGCGCGCTGGAACCCAACCGCGCGCCACGAAAAAGAAATCGCCTTTCGGCCGGCTCGCGTATTGCTGCAGGATTTCACCGGAGTTCCGTGCGTCGTCGACCTGGCGGCCATGCGCGACGCGATGGCCGAGATGGGCGGCGATCCGCAGGCGATCAATCCGCTGCAGCCGGTCGAGCTGGTGGTCGATCATTCGGTGCAGGTCGATTTCTTCGGGTCGAGTGCGGCGATGGCGAAGAACGCCGACCTCGAGTTCGAGCGCAATCACGAACGCTATGCGTTTTTGAAGTGGGGACAGTCGGCGCTGGCCGGATTTCGGGCCGTGCCGCCCGACACCGGCATCGTCCACCAGGTCAACATCGAATACCTCGCGCGCGTCGTGTTCGGCGCGAGCGATTCGTCCGACGCACCGATGGCCTATCCCGACACGTCGGTCGGTACCGATTCGCACACCACGATGGTCGACGGGCTCGGCGTGCTCGCGTGGGGCGTCGGCGGAATCGAAGCCGAGGCGGCGATGCTCGGCCAGCCGGTCACGATGCTCATCCCCGAGGTCGTCGGCGTGCGTCTCGACGGCGCGCTGCGCGAAGGCGTGACGGCGACCGACTTGGTGCTCACGGTCACCGAGATGCTGCGCAACAAGGGCGTCGTCGGCAAGTTCGTCGAGTTTTTCGGCACGGGCTTGTCGGCGTTGCCGGTCGCCGATCGCACGACGCTGGGCAACATGTCGCCCGAGTTCGGCTCGACGGTGGCGATGTTCCCGATCGACGATCGAACGCTGGACTACCTGCGTTTGACCGGCCGCGCGCCCGAACACATCGCGCTGGTCGAAACGTACGCAAAGGCGCAGGGCCTGTTCCGTACCGACCAAA
>DATCGB010000059.1:0-3190 GCA_036509155.1 Candidatus Tumulicola sp.
GGCCGGGTCGCGAACTTGAAAATTCATGGCAGCGTTTTCTCGAGCGCGGTGAGGCCGGCGTCGAAGATCGCGGCGGCTTCGTCGAACTCGGCGGCGCTCGCGGTCAGTGGAGGCGAAACGACGACCACGTTGTAGCGGCCGAAAACGTACAGTCCGCGCGCCAGCAGGTCGTCGAAAAACGGCGCCATCGTGCGCGCGCCTTGCCACGGGACTAGGGGCTCGCGGGTCCGCGTGTCGCGGACGAGTTCCAGGCCGAAGAACGCGCCGACGCCGCGGACCTCGCCGAGTATTGCGGGATGGCGGCGCTGCAGCTCGTCGAAACGCCGGCGCAGTGGCGCTTCGGCCGCACGCGCGCGTTCGAACAGATCCTCGTCGCGATATGCGTCAAGCGCGGCCAGTCCGGCGGCCATCGCCAGCGGATGGCCGCTGAACGTATGTCCGCTGGGCAACGCGTGGGTATCGAAATAGCGAGCCAGCGATTCGCGCACGGCCACACCGCCCAGCGGCACGTACGCCGACGTAACCCCTTTCGCGAACGTAAGGAGGTCCGGAACGACGCCGAACCGCTGCGCCGCGAACGCCGCACCCGTGCGTCCGAATCCGGTCATGACCTCGTCGAAGATCAAGAGTATTCCGTGGCGGTCGCAGAGCTCGCGCAGCCGTGCGAGATACCCGTCCGGGTACACGATCGCGCCGTTGGACCCGACGACCGGTTCGATCAGCAGCGCGGCAATGCGGTCGCCGCCTTCGTAGGCGACGATCTCTTCGAGATGCGCGACGGCCCGCAGCCGCTCTTCGGCCGGATCGCGGGTGAAAAACGGGCTGCGATACGGGAAGGGGGCGAAGAACCGAACCACGCCCGGCGGCCCCGGCTCGTTCGGCCAGCGCCGGCTCTCGCCCGTCAGCGTCCCGGCCCCGGGGGCCGAGCCGTGAAACGATCGGTAAGCGGTCAGCACTTTGTGCCGCCCGGTCAGCGCGCGCGCAAACTTGATGGCGTCCTCGTTGGCTTCGCCGCCGCCGGTCGTGAAGAAGATTCGCCCGCGTTCCGGCCACGGGCCGATTTCGGCGATGGCTTCGGCCAGGCGGGCGCGCGTGTCGTGGGCGAACCCGGGGGCCGCGTAGGCGAGCCGCTGCGCCTGTTCGGCGATCGCCCGCACGAGCTGCGGGTGGCCGTGACCGAGATTCACGGCCACGAGCCCGGCCGAGAAATCCAGATAGCGTTTCCCATCGGTGTCGTAGAGGTAGGAGCCTTGGCCCCGAACCATGACGGGAGGCCGGCGATCCGCCTGGGCCACCCATGGGGTGAGAACGTATCGCGCGTGAAGCGCGCCGACGTCGCCGGTTACCGTGCGCATGCGCGATTTTTGCACATTGTCGACAATTCGCCCTGCCGCTCGGGGTGCGTGCCCTCCCTCGCTAAGCTACTGCCCCGAAAAAATCGTGAACAGCAGCCCGATACCGACGCTCACGGCAAAGAAGACGATGAAGATCCAGACCCCGAACCGTTTCCAAAGGTCGCGACGCGCCCGCGCGGCCCGCGTTTCGTGGGTTGGGCGCTTGGTTTTCACGAGCTTTGGGCCTGGCGATTCGCGACTTCCGACCACAGGCGTTCGATGTTGTAAAACGTGCGCTGTTCGGGCGTGAAAACGTGGACGATGACGTTGCCGAGGTCGATCAGAATCCAGGTGCCGTCCGCATACCCTTCGACCCGCGAAACGGAGCGGCCGTCGTTTTTGACCGCTTCGACGACCGCGTCGGCGATCGCGCGCGTTTGAATTTTCGACCGGCCGGTAACGACGACGAACGTATCGGCTATAATCGTACGTCCGCCGACGTCGATCGCGGTGAACTCTTCGCCTTTTTTGTCGAGCGCTGCGTCGCGCACGACGTCGATCATTTCGCGGATGCGTAAACCTCCTGTAGGGTGCCGAAGTTTTTCACGAGCCGGTCAGCTCCACGCCGAACGTCCGAGCCGCGGCCGCGGTTTGCGGCGCCATCGGAACGCCCTTTCGCGAAAAATAGCGAAAACCGTGCAGCAACAGTCCGCGCATGCCGTCGCGCAGATCGCGCAGCGCCAGTTCCCAGAGTGCGGCGCGTTCGGCGAAGTCGCGGCCCGGCTCGAGGCCGTCGGCTAAGTAGAGCGCGCAGTCGAGCGGCGACATAACGTCCGCGGCGACGGTGTGCTTCGCGATGGCCGAAAGAATTTCGCCGTCGTGGACGCCGAACGTCTCGCGAGCCAGCGCGGCGCCCAGCCGCGCGTGGAGCACGACCGGATTCACGCGTTCGAACTCGTCGATCGGCATCCGGCGCGCCTCGCATTCGGCGACCAGACGGGCCGGCGGGTAAAGCCGTGCGAGGTCGTGCAGCATGCCGGCGACGCGCGCTTTTCGGGCGTCGAGCCCGTGACGGTGCGCCAGAAGGTCGGCGCAGCGGGCGACGCGCACGCAGTGCTGGTAGCGATGGTCCTGTCCGACTTGCGAGCGCACCCGCCGCGTCAGCGCGCCAAACGTCAGAAGAACCTCGATGCCGGAATCAACGTTCGCAGCGCTCGCGCAGCACGTTGAGACGATTGCGGTAAAGTTCGCTCCGAAGGTTGCCTGCCCACATTACCAGCGCGCTTTCGTTATCGTCGCTGTAGTAGCCGCGCCGCATCGTCACGGTCGTGAACCCGTACTTACGATAGAGGCGCTGGGCTACCGCGTTGCTTTCGCGTACCTCGAGCGTCATCCACGCGGCGCCACGGTCCAGCGCTTCGTCGACCAGGCGCAGCAGCATGACTTCGCCGAATCGCTTGCCGCGATAGTCCGGGTCGACCGCCAAGGTCGTAACGTGCGAGTCCTCGAGGATCACCCAAATCCCGCCGTATGCGACGATCCGATCGTCCACGCGCCCGACGAAGTAGTGGGCCAGCTTGTTGGTGCTCAGCTCGTTGAAAAACGCGTCGGATGGCCATACGGTCGAAAACGACGCACGCTCGATTCGCGCGACCGCCGAAATATCGGGCGGCATCATCGTCGCGATCGACAAACGATCGGGTTTTTCGGCGGGGCGCGCGTCGAGTTCCATTTTCATCGCGCGCGTCGCAGTTCCGGAACTTTGGCAGCCGGAAGTTCGCCGTAGTCGGCGCGCACGCCGTGAGGGTTCGGGGCCGGTTCGCGCGACGCCGCGAGCAACGCGGCGGCGGCGGCGG
>DATCGB010000060.1:0-7444 GCA_036509155.1 Candidatus Tumulicola sp.
TGCCGTCCTGCCGCTGGCGCTGTTGTTCCTGTGCACGATCGTGCTGATTCCGTTCATCGGACTCGAAGCCGTCGCGATCGTTGGCGCGATTTTTCTGGGCAAAGCCGCGCTCGCGCTGCTGGTCGGACGGCGGCTGTGCGAGCTGATCAAGCCGTCGACCACCCCGGCGCCTTTGGTGGCCCTGATCGCCGGACTCGTGCTCATCACCGCCGCCGAACTGGTTCCGGTCATCGGCACCCTGATAACCGTGTTCGTTTTCCTGATCGGCATGGGCGCGACCATTTTGGCGTTTACGGGCGAGCCGCTCGTCGGCCCGAGCGGCGCCGTTCCGAGGCCGCGGCCCCCGCTGAGCGGACCCCCGATGCCGGCCGCCTAAAGGGGGCGGATGACCACCGTCTCCCGGGCGGCCAGATTCGCTCAGCGAACCGCGCGGCTGCGTGCTTCGACCATTCGCGAGATGCTCAAAGTCACCCAACAGCCCGACGTCATTTCATTTGGCGGCGGCCTGCCCGCACCCGAGCTCTTTCCAATCGCGGATATCGCCGAAGCGGCCCGGCGCGTGCTGGAACGCCGCGGCGCGGCCGCCCTGCAATACAGCGTGACCGAAGGCATTCCCGAGATGCGCCGCTGGGTTGCCGAGCGGCTCACCCGTCGGACGGGCCGCATTTTCGAAGCCGAAGAGGCAACCATCGTCAACGGCTCGCAGCAAGGTCTCGACCTGGTCGGAAAAATCTTCTTGGATCCGGGCGATCATCTGGTGCTCGAAAATCCGTCGTACCTAGGTGCGATTCAGGCGTTCGATGCGTATCAGGCGCGCTACCTGACGGTCGACACCGACGACCACGGCGCCATCCCGGAATCGCTCGAACGCGTACTCGAGCGCGCCGATCCGTTCCCGAAGTTTCTCTACCTCGTTCCGAACTTTCAAAATCCGACGGGACGCACGCTGGCGCCCGACCGCCGCGAGAAGATCGTGCGGATTTCCGAACGTTACGACTTGCCGATCGTCGAGGACGACCCGTACGGCGAGCTTCGGTTCGAAGGCCCCGACGTGCGCGCACTCGTGTCCTACGAGAGCACGGCGCCGATCATCTACTCGGGCACCGGCAGCAAGATCATGGCACCCGGGATGCGGATCGCGTGGCTCGTTATCGGCGACCCGGAAATTCGGGAAAAGATCGTGCTCGCCAAACAGGGCGCCGACCTGCACAGCGGAACGTTCGCGCAATACGTATTCCACGAATACGTCAGCGACGACGCCGCTTTCGAGCGGCACGTCGCCGCGATCGTCGCAACGTATCGCCGGCGGCGCGACGTCATGGCCGAGGCGCTGGCCGGGCTCGGTCTCGAGGGAATCCAGTTCGCCCTCCCGGCCGGAGGCATGTTCCTGTGGGCCACCCTCCCGGGGATCGACACGACCGAACTGCTGCGCGTTTCGGCCCGCCAAAAGGTCGTGTTCGTGCCGGGCGTCAGCTTCTATCCCGCCCGCGACGTCCACGACGGCATGCGCCTGAACTTTTCGAATGCTTCGGAAGAGATGATCCAAGCCGGTATCGAACGTCTCGGCCACGCTATCAGGACGTTCGAGCGCTAGCGCCCGCCGGGCTAGGGTGTTTGAGGAGGAATCCCCGCGTGTTACAAGGTTTGGTCGTAGGTATTTTCGCCGGGAGCGATCCGGCCGCGATCGAGACCGCGCTCTCGGGCGCGCAGATCGATTTGAGCAAAGTTAAAGTCGTTCGGCTGGCCACCGGGTCGGACCCCGCCGCGGATTCTTCGGAGCTCGACTTCATCGACGTTGCCGCGAGCATGGAGTCGAACAGCCTTTCCGACGACATGACCAAGGGCATGGGAATTATGGGCGATGCCGGCGGCACGGGAGTCCCGATGGGCCGGAGCAGCGCATCCCTGGGATCGTTCAGCTCGCGCGGCGGCGGCGGAAAGAACTATCTTTCGGGCCTTCCGATCCCCAGCGACGAAGTCGACAACTTTAACGACGCGGTCGAAGCCGGCCGCTCCGTCGTCGCATATCCGGACGCCGGCGCAGACGGTGAAAAAATTGCGGCGGCCTTCAAAGCCGCCGGCCTGCGAAAAGTCCGCATCTACTAGGGGTTTGCCTCCTAGGGGTTTGTCTCGCCGTCTTTCGCAAGCAGCGGAGGCGGCGGGTCCGGTAGCGGCATCGTCAGCCCGTGGAGCGCGCCCCGGATGAATGCCAGCGACGTTCGCCCGTGGGCACGGCTCGTGACGGCGCAGATCGCCACGTACGCGGCAACCGTCGGCGGAAAGAACAGCGTGAAGAACGCGATCCGCACCGGCAGGCCGGCGTGGCGCCGCGCCAAAAGCGCCCGCGAGCGCGCGTGGTAGTACGCCCGGTCGGGATCGTCGATCGAAAAATCGCCCGAACCGACGATCGGCCGGTGCTTGGGCACCGGCGTCTTGTGCCATTCGCGCGCATCGCGCGCGACGTACGACGCGTATCCGGCCTTGGCGGCGCGAAACGAGAAGTCGGCTTCTTCGTGATGGAACGGGAACGTCGCATGGTCTTGACCGCCGATCGACTCGAGCATGCGGCGCCGGACCATGTAGCAGTTCGGCATGCACGTGGTTTCGACGTACCGTTCGCGCGGGGTCTCGACGAAGAAGCGCGTTAGGCCGGTCAGCATGTTCACGTCGCACCCGGCGAACCAGACTCGTTCGGGCGCGTCGTAATAGTACATGACCGGCGCGACCAGACCCGCGTCGGGCAGGCTCGCCATGACCTCGGCCAATTCACCGATACAGTGCGGGTCGACGACGTTGTCGTCGGCCGTCACGTAAACGAACTCGCTGGTTGCCGCCACGATGCCCTGGTTGACGGCGTACGACCCCATGAAGTTCTCGGCGTTGGCGATAACGCGCACGTTGGGGAACTCGCGCGCGAGCATCCCCACCGTATCGTCGCGCGACGCGTTGTCCACGACGATCACCTCGTCGGGAACGCGGTCTCCGCGATAGACCGATTCGAGCAGGCTCTTGACTTGATCGCGCCGATTGTACGAGATCGCGACGAAGCTGATCTTTGCTTGGCTCATCGGATCGGGCTTTCAGCCGGCGGTGCCGGCATTCCGGCCGCGCGCCGGCGCGCCGCCCGCGCCAGCAGCCCGATGACGAGCAGCGCGAGCAGCGCGAGTACGATCGAGAGCCCGATGCCCAGGTCGAAAGAACGCTGCGGCCAGAACGAGAGCACCACCAAGCCCGCGCGGCCCTTAGGGAGCAGCCAGCCGTTGGCATAGCCGTTCGCGACCACGTGCGCCAGGGCCACGCCGTTTTGCGACGCGGTCCAACGATCGTCGTACGAGTCCGAGAAAACCAAGAAGCTGCTGCGCGCGTCCAACCACATCGTTCCGGGGCGCTCGCTTCGAACGCGGACCGCACCGGTCGCGCGGCGCGCCGGCGCTTGGAAGCGGGCGGCGGCAACGATCAGCGACTGCACGCCCACCGCATCGGTGGTCGGCGCAGGTATCCGGCCGCAGTAGCGCAGTTCGAAGAGGTGCCGGCCGGCGGCGAGCGGCAGCCGCGCCAGGCGCACGAGCCGCTCGGTTTCGTCGGCGTGCGTGCGGTCGGCGGAACACGGGTGCGTGACGCCGTCGACTGAAACGCGCAGCGACAGTTCGCGGTTGGCATCTTGAACGCGCGCGACGACGTCGTACAGGCCGGGGTGGAGGATGCGCGCCGTGACGTAGACCGGCGCTTCGTCCTCGACCGGCGTAAAGAGCACGTGGTCGCGCTCGCCGCCGAAGTAGTAGTTGTCCCACCGGTTGCCCGCAATTTCCAAATAGGCCGGCGCGGCCGAACGGCTCCGGCGCTCGATCCACCGGAACCCGCCGACGTATGTTTGAATGTCTCGCAGTTGCAGGTTGGCCGACGCAAAGCGCAGGTACTTCAAGGCGCGCAGGTCGGGATTCCCGACGCGCCCGAAGCGGTTGAAGCTCAGGGAAACGTCGAGCACCTTGTCGCTGAAATCGACGTTCGTTTGGAGAAAGCCACGCGCGTCCGGCGCGTACAACTGAACGTACACGCGCCGCGGAGCGCTCGAGTACATGCGAAACGCCAAGCCGACCGCGTTGCGCGGTATCGGCGGCAGCGCGAACGTCGTGACGTCCGGCGCGCTCGGCGGAACCGTCGAGAAAAATCCGCGACCGTCGCTGGCCGATTCGACCGCAACGTTCGACTCCGGCCGGCGCAAGGACATGCTGCCGGTGGATCTCGACTGAAAGGCGACCGCAGACAGGACCGTTTCGGAGCGATCGGCCGCCGCGGCCGCGGCGATCGTCGCCGGTCGTCGGCACGATTGCGCGGCCGAAGCGAGGGCCAGCACGTCGTATGGGTCGGCCAGCGGCGAAACGCCGAACACGCAATCGGGGGCATACATCCGCGGCACCGGGCGGTCGAAGCGCCACAGCGAGCGATCGCCGAACGACGCCTCGAGGCTCGCGAACCCGCCGGCGCGCATCGCGCGCTCCAAATACGCGCGGCCGTTGTCGCCGAACAGACGAACGCCCGCCGTCGGCACGCCGATGTCGTGCACGACGACGTGCTTGACGCCGGTCATCTGCAGGAGCATCTCTTGCGTTTGCGGGTCGGCACCGTCGGGGACGAACTCGTCGAGCGCCTTGAGCAGCTCTTGCGTCCGGTCGTAGGGCGTCCACTTCACCCCCGCGCCCATCGTCGTTCCCGGAAGAAACCGAATCTGAGGCTCGTCGGATCCTTCGAAATAATAGTCGAAGATCGCGGGGTGATAGTAATAGCCCGGCGCGTTCGGTACGAACAGCGTGCGATACGCGCCGTCGGCCGGAGCTTGCGCGGCCGCCACGACCCCGCGCTCGCCGGCCGATTCGCGAAACGGCCCGATCAATCCAAAAAACTCGCTGTGAGCGAAAAACCCCTGCCCGAAGGCGGCGACGAGAATGACCGCGCCGGCCGCCAGCGCGGGGCCGAAAATTCGCCGCGGGATAACGCGCGCCGACAGGTACGCCATCATCGGAACGACCAGCGCCATTACGAACATCAAGTGCTGGGGCGTGCGCAGGAACAGGCTATACGGAAGCAACGCTTTGAAGATTGCGAGAATAATCGGGCCGACGACCGGATTGCCCCCCAGCGGCACGACGGCGGTGAGCAAAAACACCACGCCGAGAACGAGCAGCAGCGGCGACGGGCGTGTGATCGCCGCAACGATGCAGAGCGCGAGCAAAACCGCGTAGGCCGCGAAGAAGGCCGGCGCGCCCCAGCCGAGCGCGTGTAAGTAAAAGTCTCCCGGGAAAGCCAGCATCGTAAGGGTGAGCAGTGGATTGGAAAACTGCGCGAGCGTCGCGAAGGCGGTTTCGATCGGCGACGTCGCAACGACCGTATGCACGGCGCCGCCCGCCACGAAGGCCGGCAGGATCCAAAACGCGCACAGGCACACCCCCGCGACCGTGAGCGCCGCCAAGCGCCGCACCGACTGCCACGACCAGCGCAGCGCCAGACATATCGCCCACATGACGGCCAGCGTAAAGACGAAGACCTGCGCGGACGCCACGATGACGGCCAGCAACAGGGACGAACCCAGCGCGTACGCCCACCACAGGCGATCGCGCGCGAACGCGGCGCGCACGGCCAGTCCGATCGCGATCGGGCTGAGCGCATCGGCGATCAGCGCGCTTTGATCGCCGGCCACGATTTGGTTGTAGGCGTACGGGGCCAACGCGTAGAGCAAGCCGCCGAACGTCGCGAACGCGTCGTCGCGCGCGTCGCGATCCCGGCTCGTGAGCGAGAGCAGTAGGAAACGCATGCCGGCCCCGGACGCGAACACGCTCAGCAGAACGAGCGCTTTGCTGACGAACGCGCCGCCCAGGCCCAGAAAGCCGGGCAATCCGAACAGCAGGCTGGTAAAGATCGTCGCGTAGCGATACGTGACGTACGACCCGAAGTCGTAATCCTGCCACGAAAAGCTTTGGGTTGACGCCAATCGGCGCAACTCCGCCGGATCGGCCGGAATCATCCAGTCCCAGTGGTGACCGACGGTCCCGGGCGCGAGCAGAAGTCCGGCGAGCGCGGCAAACGCGACGACGGCGTAGATGACGAGCGCCGCATTCCATCCGGAAAGACGAAATCTAGGAGCCGCGAACATCGCCCCGCTCGTTGGCCACCCGCGGAGGGCTTCCCTCCCCGTTCGATAATGCGCGCTGAGTGATCGTCTTATGCCGGCACGGATCGACCGATGCAAACGTTGCGGGAGCGTTTCTTTCGACCGGCGATCCGCCGCTCAACGCCCTCGGCCGCGCGCAAAGCGCGCGCGCGCGTGACGCGTTGCGCGAATTCGCTTTCGATCGCGCCTTCTCCAGCCCGATGCGGCGTTGCCGCGAAACGCTCGCGATCGTCGCACCGCAGGTTGCGTACCGGATCGACGACGCGCTGCGCGAAGTCGATTTCGGCGCGTGGGAAGGCCGCTCGATCGATTGGCTCGAGGCCCACGACCCGGACGGCGTGGCGCGGCGGCGGCGCGATCCGCTCACCTTCCGTCCGGCCGGCGGTGAAAGCTTCCTCGACGTTTCGCAACGGGTGCGCGACCTGGCCGATGCGGCACGCGCCGCCGGCAACGCGTTGGTCGTCGGACACCGAGGCACGCTCGGCGTGCTCGAACGGCTCGTGCGCGGCCTCCCGCTCGACTCGCAGGCCGTCGTCCCGCTGGAACCGGGCGAATTCCGCATCGTTTCGTAGCGTCTTACAAGTCGCGCGCCATCGTCGTGCCCAGCCACGCTTTGCCGCCGGGCTCTTCGAACGACTCGCTCCAGTAACGCATCATCGTCACGCCGGGCCGGTGCTTTCCACGCGCGTCGGCGATCGGCTTGCCTTCGAACTGATCCAACAGCAAGCTCGCAAAATTGATTCCGGCAGCCGTCGTCAACGCTAGCGTTCCCGAGAAACGCGGATTCATTTCGATAATCGAAAAACTGCCGTCGGCCCGCAGCATGCCTTGCACGTTGGCCGGCCCGGCGATGCCCGTCTTGGCGACGACCTCGCTGGCAATCGCTTCGATCCGCGGGTGCGAATACGTCCGCCCTTTTACCGAAACGCCGGCCTTGATCGCGATGCGCTCGCGCGGTACGGCGGCGACGACGCGGCCGGGTTCGGCGGCAAAACAGTCGACCGTAAACTCCGTTCCCTCGACGGCTTCCTGGACGATCAGGCCGGAGCGCCCGCGGGCGGCTTCGTGCAGCGTTTCCGCACTCTCGAAACGCTGCGTCCCGACCGAACCCGATCCCTGACGCGGTTTCAAATATGCGGGAAACCGAAGCTCCGGCATATCGGGCGCATACGCAACCGTCTTCGGACCTTCGATACCGAGCCGTTCCAAGAATTGCGCGAACGTCAGCTTGTCGCCGGCATTGAGCACGATGTCGTGCGGCGGCACGGCGACGCGACA
>DATCGB010000061.1:0-6475 GCA_036509155.1 Candidatus Tumulicola sp.
GATTTCCGCGATCCAGCATGCCGGCCGCACCGAGCCACGGCGTGCTAACGATTGGAACGTCGGCGAGCATCGCCTCGACGAACGCAATCGGCATGCCGTCCGAATGCGACGTGTTCAAGAGGACGTCGGCGCCGCTCAAAATATCGACCGCGTCGTTGCGATAGCCCAGAAAGCGCGTGCACGCGCCGATTCCGAGTTCGCGGCTCAGGTTGCGCAGCGTCTTTTCACGCTCCCCCGCGCCGATTACGAACAGCGCGATTCGATCGCGCAGGTTCGATTCCAGTCGCGCGATCGCACGGAAGGCCAGCGCGTGGTTCTTGTGGCGCGCCAGGCCGCCGATCATGACGATCGCGAAACGGTCGTCGGATATCGATTGCGCGCGCCGCATCGCGCCGCGCGAGGCACGCCGTTCCAACGCGGCGCTGGTGAGGCCGTTGGGTATGACCGCGATTTTGTCGGGCGAGATCGCCTCAAGACGCGCGAGCAGTTCGCCCTGCTCGGGAAAGAAGAGGACGAAGCGGTCGGTAAAGCGACCGCAAATGCGGTCCAGCGACTTCTCGGCTAAACTGCGCCGCGAACCCGGGTTGTGTTCGGTGTGCACGATCGAGCGCACGCCCGCCATTCGGGCCGCCGGACGACCCCAGTATTTCCCGGCATGAGCGTGCGTGTGCACCACGTCCGGCCGAAACGCCCGAATCCGGCGAACCAGCGCCGGCACGAACGCGTAGTCGCGCCGGCCGCGTCGTCCGATCGATGCAACCGTTGCGTCGAGGGCCGGTTCGTGGTCGGCCGGCAGATGCGAATCGTAAATGGCGAGTGCGGCAATCTCGACGCCGGCTGCCGTCAGCGAAGGCAGCAGCGCCAGCACGTCCCGTTGGACGCCGGCGCCGGTTAGGGTCGGAATGACGTGGAGTACGCGCAACGTTTTCATACGACGCTTCGGGCGCCGCCCGGCACGGTGTCGCCGCGCGTCGTCGACGCGATCGCCAGGGCCGCGAGGGCGTTGGCCAGCACGCGTCGGCGGCTGCGGCGCGAATCGAGCTGCGCCTGCCAGCGTAATGCGGTGCTTGCGAAGTAGTCGTCGCCGGTCATCGAAGCTAATACGTGAAGCTGCGCGATGTGAAACGCGTGATATTCGAGGGTCGCATACGGGCGAAAGCCGTTGGGTGCCGCAAGCAGGCTATAGTACGACCAGGCCTCGCCGTCGTAGTGCGGCAGGTAGGTTCGAAGCGTCGCCAGGCTTTCCGCGCAGAGGGTCTTGGTTCGTGCATCGTCGACCAAAAGGCACAGTTCGAACAAACCCCAAATCGCATAAATCCAGCCGTGCAGAATGTGGCTGGGCGGCAGCGCCGCCGCCCCTTCGAAAACGACGCCACCGTCGGCGCCGCGCCAGGTAACTCCGCCGTCTCGAATCTCGTAAAAGTAACTCGACGACGCCGACACTGCCCGCTCCAGATAAGCCGGCGTTCCAGTCGCCTGATAGGCTCGCAGGAGCAGCGAAATCGCCAAACCTTGAGCCATCGCCGACCTGAAACCCGGCTCGCACGCGTAACGTTTCCAACCTTGAGGAATCGCATAAACGCCCGGGATTCCTCGAAATTCCGTTTGTGCGGCGGCGGCCCAATCGGCTTGGGCGAGGAATCGCTGCCGGTCGGCCGGGTCGCCGCTGCGGACCCAGTCCGCGTGGCACTGCAGCCCGAAGCGCAGAATATCCAGCGGCTGCCAGGCGCCCGCCATCGTCAGCAGGACGCCGGCGCGATCGACCGGCCGGCGGTCCCAATCCTCGCCCAAGACGTCGTCGCTCTTGGACCAAACGACGTAGTACGCGCTGAGGTTGCGCCGGCGTTCGTCGTACAGGCGGTAGTCGCCCCGAACGTGCCAGCGGGTCGGAAACGTCCGGCGCAGCTTCGCCACGCAGTCCCTAACCGGCACGCTGAAACAGAAACTCCGTGGCCGTGCGAAACAGAAGCGACAGGTCTAAAAACAGCGACCACTCTTCGATGTAGTATAGATCGAACGTAAGTTTCTGGCCGAGATCGCCGGTGCTGAGCAGCCGGCGCATTTGGAGCTGCGAAAGGCCCGACAGGCCGGGACGCACCAGGTGGCGTTCGTCGTATCGGGCGTACTGTTTGCGGAACTGCTCGACGAAGACCTGACGCTCGGGCCGAGGTCCGATCAGCGACATGTCGCCGCGCAGCACGTTCCAGAGTTGCGGCAGCTCATCGAAGCTCAGCCGTCGCAAAATTCTTCCGACCCGCGTGCACCGGTCGTCGTTGGGCCGAACCCAAACCGCGCCCGTCTCGGCTTCGGCGTCGACCTTCATCGAGCGAAACTTCAGCATCGTGAAGGGCCGGCCGCCGAGACCGACTCGCTCCTGACGGTAGAGGATCGGGCCTCGCGATTCGAGCGCGACTGCCAGCGCCGCTAGGGCCACGATCGGCGCGAAGAGGATCAGCGCGACCGACGCGAGCAGGACGTCGCAGAGACGTTTGACGGATCGTGCGCTCGCGGTGCAGGCGTTCAGGCGCGACGGGACGATCAGCGCTTGGCGCCCGAGAACTTTGAGCGAAAGCGAGTAGCTGTGGCACTGCAGCTTAGCCGGCGCAAAGGCCACCGTAAACTGCTCCTGCCACGCCATTTCGAGCAAGCGCGGGATCAGGTGCGGAGCCGGCATTTCGGTCAGAACCAGCGTATCGCAGCGCCACTCGCGCGCGCGCCGCAGCCAAGCCGCGGACCACAGGTCGTCGTCTTGCGAGGCGCTCGCGACTTCGATCGGAAGGACCTTAACGTAGGAGGGCAGAGCAAGCGCTTCGCGGGTCGCGCGCAGACGTTCGCCGTCTCCGACGATCGCGACGCGGCGATTTTGCCGAAATCGCGGCAGCTTGCGGACCTCGTGAAGGATCGCCCGCATCCCGCCGACCGCGACGATCGATAAGACCAGCGAATACATCAGAACCACTCGGGACGTCGAGATCGACGGAACGAACGTGAACAGCAGGAGCTGCGGAACCACCCCGATGGTCAGGGCCGTTACCGTAAAGTACAGCTCGTCTTTGATCGAAAGCACCGGCAAACGCCGGTAGAGACCGAGGCGCTCGAACAGCACGACCCAGAGTGCGACGTAGATTGCGTCGCCGATGAACAGCCGTTCGACCGGAAGCGCCAGGCGATGGTCCTGCCCGATAATTGCGGCTAGGAACAGCGCGGCGCTAAAGCCGCAAAGGTCGCTGCACAGCATGACGACGGCCCAGATCTTCGAATACGCGGCGCCCGACCGGACGACGCGCGGCTGGGCGACGCGTTCCGGCGCGAGGCTTGCCGTAATCTCTAAAACAGGCGTGGACATGTGATGCGTAACCGCCGCTCGATGAGAGTTTCTGAAATGATGGGATTATTATAGGTGCGTCGTACCGGCGGCGGTCAGGGCCGTTAGGCCCGCCGCGCCGTGCGTATCTTCCCGTTGTGGCATGACTTCAATAGAAGCAAAGAAAGCGCCGCGGACGCGCGCGTGACTAAGGTCCCGAAAAACGTCACGATCTCGGGCTTCTCGGCTACAAAGTTGGGCCGCGCCGTCCATTCCTGCAATCCGGCATGGGCGCGTATCATCAGGGCGTGACACATCTGTTTGATCGTTGTCGATTGTTGCTCGTCGGGGCCGCCGCCGGGCTCGGCCTAGCCGGTCTTCTGGCCGCGACCCCGCAAACTTCGAGCCACGATTACGTCCTTCACTCGGGCGATCAGGTTGCGATTTCCGTCTTCGGCGACCAAACGCTATCGCAAAACGTCGTGGTGCTGTCGGACGGCTCGGTCGTCTATCCGCTCGTCGGGAAGATCAAGCTCGGCGGGTACACGCTCGACGCGGCGACGTCGCGCATCACCAATGCGCTTCGAAAATACGTGCGCGATCCGATGGTGACGTTGAACGTTACCCAACAGGGCAGCGATAGCGTCTTAGTCCTCGGAAACGTGAAGACTCCGGGCAAATATTCGCTTCCCTCGACGGCTCGGATCGCCGACGCGATCGCCGCCGCGGGCGGCATCGGAGACTCAAACGGCGATTATCCCGCGGCGCGCGTCTCGATAAACAACGGGCCGGTCGCGACGGTGTCGCTGCAGGCGCTGTTGCGGAACGGAAACTTCGAAGACAACGTTCTTCTGGGCAGCGACACGATGGTGTACGTAACCGGCCCGGCCCCGATGAACGTCGAGGTTCTCGGATCGGTCGACCACCCCGGATCCGTCCCCGTGTATTCCGGCGACCGGCTCTCGATCGCGATCGCCAAGGCCGGCAACACCGCGAACTCGCATGCCGATCTGTCGCACATCCACGTGTCGCGAACGGCTCCCGACGGCACGACGCAAACGAGCACGTACAACCTTTATAACGCTTTGGAGCGCGGCGACCTTTCGGCCGATCCCGTTCTCCAGAAGAGCGACGTCGTGTACGTTCCCGAGGCGCATCAAAGCGATAAGACGTCCACCGTGTTCCAAGGCATCTTTGCCGTCCTCTCTCGCTTGATCTTCCCATTTTAAGGCGGCAACACATGTCAAGGAATATTGCTCTCCGGACTCCCGACGAAGGACTCGCACCCTACGTAAGCCGCGACGAAGCGGCCAAGTTTCGCGAACTTGCTTACATCGGCCGCTTTTGGGACGCGATCAAGGCGCACCGCAAAGTTTTTCTCGGGGTGGCGATCGGTTTCGTACTGCTGACCGCGATCGTTTCGATGATGACGCCGAAACAGTATACGGCCGTCGTAAAGCTGATCGTCGGCGGAACGCCCAATCAGGCCGCGTCCAGCGAAAAGGCGACCCAGCTGCCGGTGCTCAACGCGTTGGCCCTGCAAAGCGCGGACCTTAGCTCGGATACCTTCGCCGAACTCATGCAGGAAGGCCCGGTGGCCGACCAAGTCATCTCCAAGCTCGGCCTGAAGGTTAGCCGCGACCGGCTCCTGCACGGGATCACCGTCAAGCCCGTGCTCAACACCGCGGTGTTGTCGCTCTCGGCGAAATGGAAGAACCCCGAACAAGCGGCGTTGATCGCCAACACGTTCGCGAGTGTTTTCTTGGACCGCGACCGCGAGCTCGTACGCTCGCAGGCGGTCGCCGTTCAGGCGCAGTTGGAGACGGCGATCGCCGAGGCGCGCGATCGGCAGAAAACCGCGAACGACGCGTTGTCGCAGTATCAGGCGACGAAGCAAATCACCGACGTCCCGTCGGCGACGCAGGCGCTGATGGGACGGGCTGCCGGCCTCGACCTCAAACTCGATCAGGCGCGTCAGGACGTCCGGCAGGCCGCCGGTCAGCTGGCCAGCGCGAAGCGCCAGCTCGCGACCCTGCCCGCGACCATCGCCGGACAGGCGGCGAGCGAACTCAATCCGACCATGCTGCAACTGCGCCAACAGCTGGCCGATGCCGAAGTGGCGCTGGCGACCGCGCAGCGGAAGTACACCGACCGCCATCCGACGGTCATTGGGCTGCGCCAGCAGCGCGACCAGCTGCGGGCCGAAATCGCCAGCCTGCCGTCGTCGGTCGCGAGCGGCGTTACGATGATTCCCAATCCCGTCTATCAGCAGTTGCAGACGCAGGCCGATACGCTCGGCTCGGCGGTCCAGGGCGGCACGGCGCAGATTAAAGAGCTGCAGCGCCAGCGCGCGGCGCTGAACCCGGCGATCAAGCGCCTCCCGGCCGACATGGCGAAACTTTCGTTCCTGCAGCAACGCGCTACGATGGCCGCCGGCGTCTATTCCGCGCTCCAACAAAAACAGAACGACGCGCTCGTCGCGGCCGACACCGCCATCAGCGACGTCGCCGTCGTCGCCGCCGCATCCGCGGCGGACGTCGCGGTCTCGCCTAACGTCTTCATGAGTGTCGTCGTGAGCGTGCCGCTCGGTCTCACCCTCGCGGCCCTGATCGTGGCGATTCTCGAGCTGCTCCAGCAGCGCGTGCGCAGCGACTCGGACGTGCTGCGCGCCGTCGGGCTGCCGGTCATCGCGCACATTCCCAACATCGATACCACGAACGCCAAGGCGCTTCCGTGGCTGCGCTCGATGTCGATCGAAGCGTTTCTGCACCTCTGCACGTCGTTGCGAATGCGAGCCGGCAAAACCGCCCAAACCATCGCGATCACCAGTCCGAGCCGCGGCGACGGGAAGTCGTCGATCGCCTACAATCTCGCCGCCGCCATGGCCAACATTCGGCCACCGATCCTGATCATCGACGCCGACATGCGCTATCCGACGATTCACTTTCATGCGAACTGCGAAAACGAGCGCGGCTTGTCGGACGTGCTCGAGGGCTCCACGCGGCTCGACGACGCGATCGTCAATCTCGCGCCGGGCCTCGACGTGTTGACCGCCGGAAAACCTCCCGAACACCCCGTGAGCCTGCTCGAATCGCGCGCATTCGACGATCTGTTGGAGACGGTACGCGGCCGATACAGCACGATAATCGTCGACACGACCGCCTTCGTTCC
>DATCGB010000062.1:0-4034 GCA_036509155.1 Candidatus Tumulicola sp.
AGCATCTCACCGTCAGATTCGTCGCCGACTCCAATACGGCTCTCAATCTTCTGCACACCCGCGAGGTCGACGGCGTTTTTGACGACCAAGACCCGAGCAACTATCCGCTCTTGCACGCCATACCGGGTACCTACGTTTCGAATCAGCCGATCGATGCCGTCGGTGCGATTATTTTCAACACGCAGGACCCGCTCACCAGCGATCCGCGCGTACGCCACGCCCTCGCCGAAGCCATCGATTTCAAAGCCGTGGTCGACAAAGCTTATCGCGGGGCGCTGACCAGTGCGGATGCCGGACGCGGGCTATTCATTTGGGCTTACGATAAACGCGCCTACCCCGACATTCCATACGACCCAGCTGCCGCCGGGAGGTTGCTCGACTCAGCCGGCTGGAAACCGGGCTCCGGCGGCGTCCGCGCCAAAGCCGGACGCGCGCTGGATCTTCTCTTTATCATTCAAGCCGCGACGCCCGGCGACCAAGTCGTTGGGAACCTCGTCGCGGCTTACGAACGCAAGATCGGCGTTCGCGTGACCCTCAAGCAGTTCAGCGTCACGCAGTTCGTCGCGCCCGGCGATCTCGGCGGCCCCGTATACGGCGGCCGGTTTCAAATGGCCCTCTACCCGTTCACCAACGGCGACGACCCGGATACGACCGATCAGTTTTCGTGCGGTCACGTTCCGCCAAAAGGCTATAACAAGTCGCGAATTTGCAACCCGAGAATCGATGCGCTGCTGGGCGCCGGCAGACGCACCTACGGCGTTGCCGAACGCCGGGCAATCTACGCGCCCCTGCAGCGTCTGCTGTATGCGCAGCTGCCGATCGCCCTGCTCTACCAGCGACGCCAAATCAGCGCGTTTACCACCCGACTACACGGGCAGACGACCTCGCTTTCGGGCGCATTTTGGAACGTGGGGCGATGGACGCTCTCGTCGTGATACCGCGGTTGGACGGAGAGCCGTTCGTCGGCGCGACCCGCGGCGACATCGTCGAATCGGTGCACCGCGTGGCCGCATGTGCGGTCGATCGCAACGGCGCAACCGTTTTCTCCATGGGCACGATCGACGTGCCTGTCTTCCTGCGTTCGACCGCTAAGCCGTTCATCGCGGCCGCCGCGGTGCGCGAAGGAATAGTCGAGCGGTTCGGTCTCGAGCCGCGGGAAATCGCCGTCATGGCCGCGTCCCACAATGGGGAGCCGTTTCACATCGACGCGGTGCGCTCGCTGCTAGGAAAAATCGGGGTTTCCGAGGACGCACTGGCGTGCGGCGCCCACCCACCCTACGATCCCGCATCGGCGCAAGCGTTAGTTCGTCAAGGAATTCCCTTTGGCGCGATTCACAACAACTGCTCGGGAAAACACGCCGGGATCCTGGCCTTATGCAAAGTCCTCGAAGCGGATATCTCGACCTACCGGGAGGCCGGTAACGCGGCCGAGCGACGCATTCTGGATCTGTGCGCGCGCCTCTGCGGACAGTCGGCCGGCGAGTTTGTTCTTGGCATCGACGGGTGCGGCATCCCAGTCTTCGCAACGCCGTTACGCAACGCCGCTCTCGCCTTTTCGCGCTTTGCGACGCTCGACGGCTTGGACGACCGCGACGCGCGGGCTCTGAGCATCGTTCGCGATGCGACGATCGCGTATCCACAATACGTCGCCGGGACCGGCGAGTTCGACAGCGCGCTGATTCGAGTCGGAAACGGCCGCGTGGCGGCAAAATCCGGCGCCGAAGGCGTCTTCGGGATGGCCGACGTCGCCACCGGTACCGGCGCAGTCCTCAAGGTCGTCGACGGCTCGTCGCGCGCGTGCGCGCCGGCCGCGCTAGCGATCGCGCGGGAGCTCGATCTGCTCGATGCCAACATGCTCGCCGAGTTGAACGACTTCGCACGGCCACAACTCTTCAACCGGGCGGGAACGCGAGTTGGATCGATCGTGACGTTTCCGACGGCGTTCGCAGCGAATCGTCCTTAACCGTCGAAGTCCGGACGATGACCGTTTCGTACGACGTCCTCGCGCATCAAGTTCGCGAGCTTCTTCACGGTGAATCCGATTTCGTCGCGAATGCCGGCAACTTTGCCGCCTTCGTGTATGACGAACTGCCGGACGTTAACTGGGCCGGCTTTTACTTTGCGGCCGCATCGGGCGATCTGGTCCTGGGGCCATTTGCCGGCAAGCCGGCGTGCACGCGATTGCCGGCCGGCCGCGGCGCGTGCGGCGCCGCCGTCACCCGCAAGTCGACCGTGGTCGTCGACGACGTACACGCCTTCACCGACCACATCGTCTGCGATTCGGCCTCGCGATCGGAGATCGTCGTACCGCTGTTGGGCGAAGGCGGCGAACCCTTCGGAGTGTTCGACATCGACAGCCCATCGCTGCGACGCTTCGGCGAAGCCGACCGCGCCGGGATCGAATCGCTGGTGCTCGCCTTCGGCGCCTGGGCGGCTACGGTCCAGGCGGCGGAGGACCTTCAGGCATCCCGAAGCGGTGATCCATCATTCTTCCCATACCCTCGCCATGGGGGTGCGTGAGGACCATCAGCAGGGCAGTGCCGGCATCCGCCATCGTCGCCGTACCGCCCTCGCGTTGAGCCGGTGCGGCGCCCATCGGTCCGTGCCCGGGGCCTTGCGGATGCGCGGGCATTTCGCTCTTGAGCGCCGCCCACATCTGCTGCCCAAGCGCACGGCGCTGCGTCGCAAAAGACGTCTGCGTCGCGAGAATACTGTGGCGCTCGCCGGGGGTTAGCAAGCCGTCGATCTGCTTGGCTGCGGCGACCGGATCGGGAGTGTCGGCAATCGCCAGCTGCCCGATTACGTTCGCGACCGCCGTGCGGTGCTCGGCGGACAAATCGCCGAGAATTTGCGCGCGCATCGCTTGATGCAACTGCTTCTCCTTCGCGCCGAAAGTCTGCATCGTTTTGAACGTGGCCGCTCGCTGGGCCGGCGTCATCCCCGGCGGCCCCGCCTGAGGCACCGCCGTGGAAGTACTGCCATCGGCTAAGGCACCGACGGGAATCGCAATAAGCGCTAAAGCGAGCGCTAGGCAGATGTTCTTCATAGTGGCATTCATCATATACCATCGATTCCTAAACCACGCTGAGAACGCCCGTTCGAGCCTGCGTTATGCGCCAGGCTATTCTTGGGCGCCTCCAAGGGCTTCCCGGCCATGTGGGCGGCCCAGATCCTGCAGCGGTCCGATCGGAACGATCCGCGTGGGATTGATTTCGTCGTGCGTGTAGTAATAGTGGCGCTTGATCTGATCGAAGTCGACGGTGCCGGCGATTCCGTCGATTTGATAGAGGTCCCGCAGATACCCGTAAAGGTTGGGGTAATCGACGATCCGCCGAAGGTTGCACTTAAAGTGTCCGTAATACACCGCATCGAAGCGCACGAGCGTAACAAAAAATCGCCAGTCGCTTTCGAGCGGTTGCGAGCCGAATAGGTACCGCCGGTTCTTCAGACGCTCCTCCATTCGATCGAGCGTTTCGAAAACGCGATACGCGGCTTTTTCGTACGCGCGCTGGCTGGTTGCAAATCCCGCCCGGTAAACGCCGTTATTGAACGTTTCGTAGAGAGTCTCGTTGAATTCGTCGATGGCGCCTTGGCGTTCGCGCGGGTACAGGTCGAGACCGGCGTCGCCAAAAGCGTCGAACTGGGTTTCAAACATGCGCATGATGTCGTCGTCGGAGTTGCTGATGATGCGCCGGCGCAGCCCGTCCCACAACATGGGCACGGTCACGCGCGAGCTATAGGCCGGATCGGACGCGAGGTATGCTTCGCGCAAGAACGACCAACCGTTGATGGGATCCGGCTCGCGGAATCGCCAGCCGCGTTCGTCGCGAACCGGATCGACGATCGTCATCCCGACGACGTGCTCGAGCCGCTTGAGCTTGCGCACGATCGTCGTGCGATGCGCCCACGGGCATGCCAGCGAAACGTAGAGGTGGTAGCGTCCGGCAGCGGCCGGATATTCCGAGCTTGGGTCGGCTCGCACCCAATCGCGAAAGGCGTCTTCTTGCCGTTCGAACGCGCCATTTTCCCCGAGT
>DATCGB010000063.1:0-2426 GCA_036509155.1 Candidatus Tumulicola sp.
CGAGCACGTCCTCGCCGTCGAGGGTCACGGTGCCGGCGGTGACCTGGTACTTCGGATGTCCGGTCAGCGAGAAGGCGAGCGTCGATTTGCCGCTGCCGTTGGGGCCCATCAGGGCGTGCACCTTCCCGGGTTCCACGGTTAGGTCGATCCCTTTAAGAATCTCTTTTCCGGCGACGCTGCAGTGCAGGTCGACAATGCGTAGGCCCGATTCGGACACGCGCGCTCTCCCTCTAGACGGTTGATTTCATCGCAGCCTGGCTGCGGTCCAGATGTATCGTAGCCGAGCCTCTCCTAGAAAGTCAAGGAAAAACTTTACTATCTGCAGAGCCCGTGCTAGGATTGAGCCCAACGATGCACGCCGACCGGTTTTTCGCTTCGACCCGTGGGAAGATCGTCACCGAACTGCGCCGTCGAGGCTCGGCTTCGGCGGCGGATCTGGCGCATGAATTTGGGCTTTCGCCCAACGCGGTGCGCCAGCAGCTGGTGGTTCTCGAGCGCGACGGCCTCGTCTTAGAGACCCCGGTTCGCCGCGGTCCAACCAAGCCGACCCTCGAGTTTTCGCTGACGGATGAAGCCGGCAAGCTGTTTCCGCAGGCGCACGACAAAATGCTGGCCGCCGTCCTTCGGGAAGTGCGCGAGCAGTTCGGGACGCCGGCGGTCGACCGAATCTTCGACGGGCTCTCCAAACGGGCGGTCGAGCGGGCGCGCCAGCACGTAACGGCCGAAACTCCAGAGCGTAAAGTCGCCCAGCTTACCGAGATGCTGCGCGAAAACGGCGTCGTCGCCGAGTACAGCCTGATCGACGGCGGTTTCGCGCTGCACGAGCATAACTGCCCGTATTCGAACGTCGCGCAGGAGCACCCGGAGATGTGCCAGGTGATCCATAACGTTATCGAGGACACGATCGGCGGCGAGCATCAACAGACCGAGTCGTTGGCTCGCGGCGGCAAAGAATGCCGGTTCGAAATGAAACTTCACCCCACCGGAACGACGTCGTAAAGGATCTATGGACTTTCCGAAATTTCAACGCCTGGTCGAGGAACGCGCGGGCTTCCGCACGATGGACGACCCGACCGCCAGCGGCGAGTACTTCAGCGACTCGTGCGGCGACATGTACAACTTTTTCCTGAAGGTCGGGCCGGGGGCGGTGATCGAGGACATCTCGTACTTCACCACCGGCTGCGGATTCGGGACGGCAACCTGCAGCTTGGTCGTCGATTTGGCCAAGGGGAAAACGATCGAGGCGGCCGCGGAGATTTCGTCGAGCCAGGTCGAAGCGCAGCTCGGCGGTTACCCCGAGAAGAAGAAAGACTATCCGGAGCGCGCGCTCGAGGCGCTCCACGTCGCGCTGGACGATTACCGCGCGAAGGTGACGGCCGGTAAAGTTCCGGACTACGCCGCCATGCCCGCAGCGGCGAAACCGGCCCAGCCGGCCGTCGCGGCCAACCCGCCGTCACCGGCCGCGCCGCCGGCTAACGGCGCCGACAAAACGCTCATCAAGCTCCACTAGCGTTCGCCGCATTCCTTAGCCTCGCGGCGCGAGGTAGGGGTTCGATCGGCGCTCGGTGCCGATCGTCGTGAACGGTCCGTGCCCGGGGATCACCGGCGTTGCGTCGGCGTAATCCATCAATTTCCGGTCGATCGATCCGACGATATCCTCCATCGTCGTGCCGCCCAGATCCCAGCGTCCGATCGATCCCGCAAAAAGCGTGTCGCCGGTCAGCAGCGTGGTCGCACCGTTTCCATCGCCGGCCGCGCTGGCGGCGAAACAGACGCTTCCGGGCGTGTGTCCCGGCGTATGCAGCACGGCTAGCCGAACGCTTCCGGCCTGCAGAACGTCGCCGTCGCGCAGGTCGCCGTCGAGCGCGACGACGGCCGGTGCGTGCGTCAGGCCGAGCCACCGCGCCTGCATGGCCAGCGTTTGATACAGCGGCACGTCGTCGGGATGCAGCAGCCCGCTACCGCCGGTGAGTTCGCGCAGGCGGCCGAGATCGGCGATGTGGTCGATGTGGGCGTGCGTGTGCGCGAGCAGCCGCGCGCGCAGGCCGAGCCTGGCCAGCCGCGCCACGACTTCGTCGACCCCGTCGCCGCCGTCGACGACGATCGCGTCGCCGCTGGTTTGGTCGCCGGCAATCGTGCAGTTGCACTCCAGCGGCCCGACCGCGAACGTTTCGAGAATCAATCGACGCGAATCCCGAAGTCGTGGTAGCCGCCGTTGAAATACCCCAGCGGCGACCCGCTGCGAGCGTCGCACGATACGACGTTGCCGATAAAAATCGAATGCGATCCGACGTGGTGCTCTTCGGCTACCTCGCAATCGAAGTGGGCGATCGCGCCGGCGATCACGGGTGCGCCGGTGACGTCGACGCCGTAGTCGATGCGCTCGAACTGCCGCTCGCGAACCTTTCCGGCAAAATGCTCGGCCA
>DATCGB010000064.1:0-2530 GCA_036509155.1 Candidatus Tumulicola sp.
TTGTTGTCGCTGATGCCGCCGATCCCGTCCTCGCCCCACCGGTAGGCGCGCGAACGGGCCATATCGTGCGGGAAGTACTCCCAGGCGGTGCCGTACGGGCTGTAGTCCTCGCGGACGGTGCCCCACTGCCGCTCGCTGAGGTAGGGACCCCAACGCCGCCAGAGTGCCTTACGCTCGTGCTCCGACTCCAGGCGATCCCGTTCCGCGCTCATGATTCCGAGGTTTCGCGAAGGGGGGCGAGCGCCTTTCTCGCGAACGTACGTTCGTGTGCTTTATGGGGTGGCACGCCCGGGGCGGGCGTGGTAGGATGAGTGCCGTCGTCTCCGGCCGTAGGCTGTGGGGCGGCACCAATCTGATCTCTGTTGATCAGTGGTGGCGAGCATTTGGCTCGCGCACCTGGCTAGGGCCTTCCACCGCGTCCGGTGGCCGGGCCGGCAACCACCTAGTCGAAAGGACAACCGATGCCCCCCGCCAGACCCAAAACGAAGCGCGCGACCAAAGATCGCCGCATCAAGCGCAAACCTTGTCAATTCTGTGCCGACAAGGCCATCGACGTCAGCTATCGCGACGTCAACCGTTTGCGCAAATACGTTTCCGAGCGCGGCAAGATCGTTCCGCGCCGCATTTCCGGCAGCTGTGCCAAACATCAACGCATGCTGACCGTGGCGATCAAACGCGCTCGCGTGATCGCATTCCTTCCTTACGTCTCGGAGTAAATCTTGAAAGTCGTTCTCATGGGCGACATAAAATCGCTCGGTAAAAAAGGCGACGTCGTCGACGTCGCCGAGGGTTACGCGCGCAACTATTTGCTGCCTCGCAACTTGGTCTCGGAAGCCAGCAAAGGCGCCCTCGCCGCGCTCGGAGAGCAAAAGAAGGCGGCGCAGCGGCGCGACGCCCAGACGCTCGCCGAAGCGGAGACGCTCGCGCAGCTCATTCAAAACGCGAAGCTGGCGGTGAAAGCCAAGGCCGGCGGCAACGGCAAACTCTTCGGCGCCGTCACCAATGCCGACGTTGCCGACGCGATCCACAACGCGTTGTCGGTCGCGGTCGACAAACACAAAATCGAGATCAAGAGCCAGATCAAGGCGCTTGGCTCGTTCCCGGTCGAAATCAAGCTGCACAAGAACGTCGTCGCAAAGACGACGGTCGATGTCATCGCAGCCTGAAAAACGCTTTCGGCGCAAGTTCGGAGTTGAAGACGAACTAAGCCGGTACGTCTCCGCGCTCTACGAGATGCTCGGGAGTGTACTCGGCGCCGACAAGATCGTTCTGCGAGCCGGAAAAGTGAGCGCGCTCAAGATGATGCGCTCGCAGAATCTGCCCGACCGGCTGTGCGCCTTGCAGCGTCTCGTCTTCGAAGATCCGACGCTCGAGCGCGCGACCACGCGCGCCCATCAGCGCAAGGTTCTCGGTGAGATCGAAGACGCGATGGCGGATCTGCTCGCACAGCGCCATGCCGAATCCGCCATCGACAAGCGCGTCAACGAGCGGATGTCGGAGCGGCACCAAGAGTATCTCAAAGATTTGAAGATGGAGGCTCTGCGCGAGAGCGGCGGCCCCGAAACCCCCGCGACGCAAGCCAAGCTCGAAGAACTCGAAGCGCTCTCGCAGCGTAGTCTTGCCGCGTCCGCATTGCAGCAGCTTCGTCCGCAGTCGCTGCGCGAGATCGTCGGTCAGGAAGCCGCCGTGAAAGCGCTGATGTCCAAGATCAGCTCGCCGTATCCGCAGCACGTGATTCTGTACGGGCCGCCCGGCGTCGGCAAGACGACGGTCGCGCGGCTCGCGCTGGAGGCCGCGAAGGCGCGGCCGCATACGCCGTACGCGAAGGACGCGCCGTTCGTCGAGGCTAGCGGCACGACCATGCGCTGGGATCCTCGCGAAACCATCAACCCGCTGCTCGGCAGCGTGCACGACCCGATCTTTCAAGGGAGCCGGCGCGAGTTCGCCGAGGCCGGTATTCCAGAACCGAAACTCGGCCTCGTCACCAAAGCCCACGGCGGCGTGCTGTTCATCGACGAAATCGGCGAGATGGACCCCGCCTTGCAAGGGCGGCTGCTCAAGGTGCTCGAGGATCGCCGCGTGTCGTTCGATTCGTCGTATTACGACGACAGCGCCCCGAACGTCCCGGCCTACGTGCGCCGTTTGTTCAAAGAGGGCGCGCCGGCCGACTTCATTTTGATCGGTGCGACGACGCGCGACC
Organism: Candidatus Tumulicola sp.; assembly: GCA_036509155.1. Lineage (GTDB taxonomy): Bacteria > Vulcanimicrobiota > Vulcanimicrobiia > Vulcanimicrobiales > Vulcanimicrobiaceae > Tumulicola. Next base: position 2,201 of record DATCGB010000064.1, read on the forward strand.
CCGAAGACATCGACGCCGCGATCCGCTCGCGCTGCGCGGAAGTCTACTTTCAGCCGCTGACCCAAAGCCAAGTCGTCTCGATCGTCCAGGGCGCGATCCGCCGCCTCGGCGCGAAGGCCGCGCGCGGCGTGCCGAAACTGATTGCCTCGTATACGATCGAAGGCCGCAAGGCCGTTCAAATGGTCGCCGACGCCTTTGGGCAGGCGCTGTACCGTCTGCGCCCTGCTAAACGCAGCGAAGTTGCCAAGAATCCGACGATCGGAGAAGACGACGTGACGACCGTCGTGCAGACCAGCCGGCTGGTGCAGAATACGCCGGTGCGCGGACGCG
>DATCGB010000065.1:0-2034 GCA_036509155.1 Candidatus Tumulicola sp.
GGCGATATCGCGTACCAGCGCGAGTGCGAAGGCATCGTCTTCGAAGGCGTGCTCGAATGCAACGAACGCGACGCGCGTTCGCGTCCGAACCTCTTCCAGGTGGGCCTTCGTCACGCGTCCATCGAGCGTTGCCGCAAGCGCGAAGAGCTGCTCGCCGGTGGCGCGCGCAAGATCCGCAACCACCGTACTCGTAGAATCTGCTGAATCGAGTATCGCCAGCGCGCCCAACCGGTGCCGCAGCGCTTCGGCGTCGGCGAGAATACGTTTATAGCGAGCGACGTCGCGCGACCGCGCGAGCGGTTGCTGGTCTGCGACGATTTGACGTGCGGTCGCAAGCGCAGCGATCGGCGGCGCGTGCGTCGCTAGGGTAGTGAGCGAAGCCGCGTATCCGGCGAGATCGCGATAGGCTTTCGCCAAGCCACGGCGCTCGATCGCCGAACGGTCCAGCGGCCACGCGAGCATCAGCAGTACCGCTTGAAGCATGCCACCCAAAAAGAGCAGCGACGACTGGTCCAGGTCCTGTTGCGGCGTTAGCGGCAGGCTGGAGAAGATGACGAACGCCACGGTCGTGTTGAGTGCCGCGACGCCCGCCGGCATTCCGAACTGTGCGATCGTGCCGTACGCGTAGCCGACGACGAGCGTCAGCAGAATCAGCGCCGGCAACGACGGTGCGGCGAGCGCGCCAAGGAAACTCGAAATCGCGATTCCAAGCGTAACCCCGAAGACGACGATCACGCGGGAACGGTAAATGCCCTGCAACGACGTAAATCCGCCGATCAGCGCGCCGACCGCGGGTGCGAAGCCGGCTCTTGGGTGCCCGAACGCACAGGCGGCGATCAGTGGGATTGCGACCCCAACGGTGCACCGCAGCGCGAAGCCATATTCAAGGGTCGATCGATCGAACGCGACGATCGACCGGAGGATGCTGCGTGCCGACTGAACCAGTTTCACCGCTGCGCCGTTCGGCGCTCCGGGCCGGAACGCTTGGCCGGATCCGGCGCGGGCTCGTGGACGCCTAGTGGACGGGACACGGCGACAATGGCCCCATGATCATCCGCCGACTCTGCTCCAGCACCGCTTGCCTCGCTATCGCCGCACTCCTGGACGCTTGCAGCGGCGCGAACTTCGCCGGCACGCTTCCCACCGCGGGCGCTCCGGCACCTCGGGTCGCTCCCGATCGTCACCAGAAAACCACCGCCGTCGTCGGAATCACCATTCACCGCCACGGCAAACGCCGCCGGGGACACTACATTTCCGGTTCGACCGGATCGGTCACGATCGCCGTCTACGATGCAACGCACAAAAAACTGTACGCGCAGTTGACGGCGAACACGATTGCCGGTTTCGGCGGCTGTACGGCCATGGTCAACAATACATTCACGTGCACGTTTAGCGTTGCAGCGCCGCCGGGGATCGACGCCTTCGACGTCACCACGTTCGACAATCTCGGGGGAACGGGCGCGCCGCTCTCGCTGGTGGCCGACAAGCTGGTACAGATCGTGGGCGGCAAAGCGAACTCGATCCCGTTGGTGTTGGACGGCATTGCGAATTCGATCGATATCTCGCTGGGTTCGGTGAGTCCGCTTGCGGCCGACCCAGGGAACGCGGAAAGCTTCTTTTTCGCGGGCGTCGGGCCCAAGGCGGCGCAACTGATCGCGGTGCAGGCCGAAGACGTCGAACAAAACACGATCGGCGGTCCCGGCCAACCAGCGTTTTCCATGAAGAGCAACGACCCAGCCGACCTCTCGATTTCACCCGTACCTGGAAAGCCGAACCTTTTTAAGCTCACCCCGCTGCACCTCACGTCGGTTCCGATTCAGCTGACCGTCGAAGCCGCACCGCTGGATGGAGCCGGATCGCCGATCTACGCACAGTTTCCGTTGACGATCACGCCGCTGCTCTACGTCGCCAACAGCGCGACGAACACGATTTCCGAATACGCCTCGTGGAGCACGTCGCCGATTCTGACGATTCCCGCGTCGGCGGGGCTCGCCAACCCGTTCACGATGAAGGTTGACGCATCCGGAAACCTCT
>DATCGB010000066.1:0-4916 GCA_036509155.1 Candidatus Tumulicola sp.
TGGAGCTCGAGAGGTCGTTCGGTGCCAAAGTTCCGGCGAGTGCGAGCGATCCGAATATAACGGGAGCCCAAGCAACCGAAATCGCGCGCAACCTGAGCTTCAGCATTTTTCCTGGTCTGCGGTAGTTAAGCTCGATCTCGCCGAGCTTACGGCCTTCGGCACCCGCGAATCGACGCCGGCGTTATCAAGGCGTTGGACGAGCTCGGCGGTTTAGATGTCTTAGGTTCGCCGAAGACGGATAACATGTACCATTCCGGCTGGGCGTGGGCAGGAAGCACGCCGTACCAAGCTACGAAGCTCGTCGCTTCCCATTTTGGCGGCACACGTAACCCAATGGCCGTCCGGTGGCCCGCGAAATTAAACCAGATGCGACGCCGCGGACGCAGTTTCACCACGTGAATGACGTGGCTCCGACAATCTACGAGATCTTGGGCGTCACTCCGCCTGCAGAGTGTTCCCTTCGCTGCGAAGGGCGGCAAGTGGGAAGGCATCAACGCTGCGGCGACGGCCGCGACGTTGGACATCGTAAGCGAGAAATAAACGAGAACGCCGTCGAGCGTGATCGTCGCGCTCGGCCGCTAGATCCGACGCGGAGAGTACCTTTTTCGCGACCGAGCGTCCGTGAGTGAGCGCAAGCTCGCGGACCGTCTTGGCGACCGCTCATCGTTCCCTCAGGAGTATCGGTTAGCCTGATGGCCCGAGGGACCTCACCCCGTCGCCCGTTTCCCCCCTTTTCTGGCGACGGGGTGTTTTTGCCCAAGCGGCTGCACGGCGATTTTGCAGCGGCTTACCGAGCGTGCGGACGCGTTACGCCGCGGCCGAAGTGGGTAAAAACGAGTGTATGAGAGCGACATGGAAGCCGCATGAAAAGCACGGCAAGTTAACGATGCGCAGCGATCTTCCGTCCAGCGTTTACGCGTTTCCAAAACAACGCAAGGAACCGATGACGGATGCCCGGCACGTGCGAAATGCCGTCGCGCGTTTCGACCAGGTGACCGACGCCTCGGACGCTGATCGCGAACGAGCATTCGCAAACATCGAGAAGGCCGCCAAGCATTACGGCGTGGACCTCAGCGAGACGTCGTGGCACGACCTTGGCGCGCATCCGCAGACGAATCGCAAAGCCAGTGCAAAAAAGGGCGCGGCGACGCGCAAGCGCACGGGCGTCGCGAAGAAGTCGGCGCGTAAAGCCGTGGCTACCAAAAAGCGTACCGGTACGTTGCGGAAGTCCGCCAGCAAAGCGGCAGTAACGCGCAAGAAGAAGACTCGAAAGCAGGCGGGACGGTAAGCATATCTTGATGGAACAGCAGAGCGAGTCTCTCGCCTGGCGAGTCTATATTCGCCCGGAAGGGAGCCATTTCGTCGGCCTGTGTGCCGAACTAAAAGCGGTTATTACCGGCGCCACGATCGAGGACGTCGTTAACAAGATCAAGGTTTTGGCGGCGAAAGCCCGTTCGAGCATTTACGGGCCGGCGCGCGAGGCGCGCGTCGCCGTCCACGTGAGCCCCAGCATCCAAACATAGCCCGACGTCGCCGCTACGACGACTTCTTCCGTGAGGTTTTCTTGCGTTTGGGCGCTTTTCCGCCTTCGCGACGGGCTTCGCTCAGGCCGATCGCGACCGCTTGTTTGCGGCTCGTGACCTTTTTCCCCGATCCTCCGGAACGAAGTTTTCCGGCCTTCATCTCGCGCATCGAGCGTTCGACCTTTTTTCCCGCTTTGGCTCCGTACTTGCGAGTGGACTTCTTGCGCGTGGACTTCTTGCGCGTACCGGTCTTCTTGCGTGAGGTCTTCTTGCGCGGAGCGGTCTTACGCGACGGCGCTTTCTTGCGCGAGGTGGTTTTCTTGCGCGCGGTAGTTTTTTTGCGCGAGGTGGTCTTGCGCTTTGTCGTAGTCTTGCGAGAAGTGGACTTTTTGCGAGCGGCCATTGGTGCCTCCGTAAAGTCTAAGACCCAGAGTGTGTTTGTGAATCTACCGGCGACCTTTCGTCTTAGCCGCTAGCCGCAGCTTGGCAGCGGCCAATTTTTCACCGAGTTCTTCCAGCTCCGTCTTATCGAAGAGTTTGCGCGCTTGTTTGAACATCTCCGTTTCCTCTTCCTTAACGTGATGTTTGACCAATTCGCTCAGCACTTGAAGCTTGGCGTTGTACGTTTCGTCGCTCGGCTCCAAAGCTTCGAGCTTTGCCAACATGCCTTTGACGTTGTCGTGCTCCTCGTAAGCTTCTAAGACTTCGTCGCCGGGCTCGGTGTTGGGTTCGGTCCGCGCTTTAAATGCCGGATAGAAGATTTTTTCTTCGATCTGCGCGTGCACCGTCAATTCCGCGTCGATCTTCGCAAAGAGCTTTCCGCGCGACGCGTGGGCTCGGTCGCCGAGCGCCTCGACTTGCTTGAAGAGATCTTCGACTTTCTTGTGGTCGGCCTTTAGAAGCGCGATAGCATCCATTCGGAACCGCCTTTCGATGCGTTGATTTTTCAGCTTATACCCGAAGAGCCATCCGCTAATCGTTTGAAATATTGCGGTTCCGGGTAGACGAACGGCACTACCGACGCTGCTTCAATATAGGGAGGGTTCTATGGCCGGCATCATCTGGGCAATCATCGTTATCGCTTTCGTGCTGTGGCTGCTGGGTTTCGCATTTCACCTCTTCGGCGGACTCATTCACATCCTGCTGGTAGTCGTCGTCGTTCTCGTGATCTTCAACCTTGTAACCGGCCGCGGCTTGCGGGCCTAGGAGCTCGCTTCGTTCGTACCGGGCGGCGTAGCCCCGACGTCCGCGGTAATCGCGTCCGCCTCGCTCGCGGGTAAGGTTTCGAGACCCACCAAGCGATTATCGGCACGTTCGACGGCGAGAATGAGCGAGTCGAGCTTCAGGTTGATCGCCGTCGTATCGCGGCTCTGCGCGTTGTTGAGGATGAAGACCATCAGAAAGGTGATGATCGTCGTTCCCGTGTTGATGACGAGCTGCCAATTCTCCGAATAGTGCGTGGCCGGGCCGAACGTGGCCCAAATGATGACGAGGATAAATGCCGCCCCGGTCGCGGCGGCCGAAGAAACAAAGCGGTTCACCGATTTGGCAAACAGGCTAAAAACGTCTTTCAAAATCGTCACCTCCTGAAGTCGTCTGCGGGCCGCCCGGGCGTAGCCGGGCATTCCAACATTGGATTGTGGAGCGAATACTTCGGCGGGCTTGCCTTCAGGCTTTCTTCATGCTAAACCCGTAGCGTGGCCCGTACCCGTCACGGAGGGCGAAACGCGGATGATTCGTTCGGCTCGTTGGACCATCGCTGCCTCGAGCGTATTTCTCGGGGCCTTCGCCCTTAGCGCGTGCGGCGGGGGCGGCTCTTCCAGATCCTCGATGCCGGCGATGGGCGCACGCTCCGGTGGGGCGCGCGGTGCCGTCGGCCTGGGCAAGGTGCTGACGACGAAGGACGGCGGCCAAATCTTTGGGTTCGCCGTGGACCAGCACCGTGACGACGGCATCCTTGCGTCCTCGCAAGACGCGTCCAAGCCGGGGACCTTCAAAGTCTCGGTCGAAACGTTCGATCAAAACACGGGCCGCATTACGAGTTCGTTTGCCCGATCGACGGGCACGCGAAACTCCTATTCGGTCGATGGAATCTTTGCCGGCGACGTCGCCCTCGTCACGCACTACGTCGAACCCAAAAACAGCCTTTACGCGCTCCGTAAGTACGAGACGGTCGATCCCGTGACGGCGCAAAAGTTTACCGGAACGTGGACCCCGCGCGTGAAGGACGTCGACGTCCTTGCCAGCGCCGACAATCAGGGGACGACGACGAGCGTCGTGTTCGCAATCGAGCTCAAGCATCAGGACCGCCCCGACCTAATCGTCTCGAATGTCGCCGCCAACACGTTCGGCAAGCTCATCCACCTCGATCCGAACCTCTTCGGCCTAGGCAACGGCCCGCAACTCGGACAGTACGTTGCCGCCAACCAGGCCGTCATCGCCCTGTCGCCGGACGGCGGCGCGGTCGGCGGGTCGGCACCCATAAACGTTCTCATCGACCTGAGCACCGGAAAGACGTCGGAGTTTGCCGGCTATAACAACGGGTACTTTCATGCCGGCTACGTCAACGGTTTGGCGGTCGATCCGAATACCGGAGTGGCGGCTACCGATACCGAGCTGAACGCGCAAGTCGAGTTCTACGACCTCAAGACTCAAAAGGGCATCGCGGCGGTGCAGCTGCCGTGCACGGGGCCGACCAGCCAAAGCAATAGCGGCGCGGGCATCACCGTCGATCCGGTAAATCGGCTGTTCTTGGTTACCGATCCATTCTATTGCGATGGAAGCACGGGCAGCGCCCTGGTCGTGTACGACGAGAGCGGGAATTTCGTCGAATCCATCCAGGGCTTTACGTTCGCCATCGCCGAGCCGCCGGTGGCCATTAACCCGAGCAAACGCATGGGCTGGGCCTTCGGTCCGAAGTTCAATCAGCTGCAGCAGTTTTCGTACTAGCGAAGGCTTCGCAGACGAGGCGCGCGATTGCAACGTCCACGACGCCGACGCCGGTTAAGTCGGCAACCGTGATTTGATCCGGCGCCGTTCGGCCGCGCGTCGGGTCGACGAGGATTTTCCCCAGTTCCACGAACCGATTCGAAGCGACCAGACCGGCGGCCAGCGCGTGGCTCGCCTCGCCGTGGTCGAAACACTGCGCGGGGCTGTCGACGGCGCAAACCGCGGCCCGCGCAAAAATCTGCGGATCGAGTTCCTGTTTTCCGGGAGTGTCGGCTCCGATTGCGGTGACGTGCGTGCCGGCGTGCAGATCGGCGGCCATTAAAAGCGCGTGGGTTGCGGGCGTCGTCGTAACGATCAGGCTGCATCGCGCCGCGAGTTCGGCGACCGAATCCATCGGCGAGATCGCAAAACCTTCGACCGCGAACGCCCGAGCTTTCGCCGGGT
>DATCGB010000067.1:0-2044 GCA_036509155.1 Candidatus Tumulicola sp.
GGAGCCAACGACGTGCTCAAGTTCATGGGCTCCGGCGGTCAGTTCCTCGGCGGTGACATGACCGCCGGCCAGACGGCCGACGATCTCCGCCAAACGATCGGCACGCTCAAGGGTGCCGGCGCGCGCGTGGTGGCTGCCAACCTGCCCAACCTCCTCGAGTCGCCGTATTTCATGCGCGTGACGATTCCAAAGAAACCCGCTCAGGTGTGCGCCGTTGCGACTTACTCCGCGTGCGTTATTGCTTCCATCATCAACTTTCGAGGAGGATATAAGACCGGCGTTCGCCTGACCACGCAACTGGCGACCGCGTATCACCTCGCGACGCCCGGCGGGTGCACGCCGGCGTCGACCGAGAAGCCGTGCGGCTATCTGACGCTGCAAGGCACGTTGACGGCGCTCGCATACTGGTCGACCCACGGCGGCAAACTGCCCGACCTCGATAACGGCAAACCCGGCAGCGGGCTGGGCACCTACTACATCACCCCGCAGTTTGCCGCAAAGGTGCAGTCGCTCAACGACAACGTCAACGCCGGCATCGCCAACGCGGCGCATGCCGCCGGCGTGCCGTTGGTTGACGTGCACGCCATCTTCAGCGGCATCGCGAGCGGCAATCCGGCAAACCCGTACTTCCGTCAAGCCATCGGAATCGGCGACTCGCCCAGCTCGCCGTGCTGCACGTTGGCCTACAACGGCGGACTGGTGAGTTTCGACGGTCTGCATCCGTCGAACACCGGGTACGGCCTGATCGCGTACTATTTCATCAAAACGATCGATCGGGCGTACTCCGCCAAGATACCGCAGGTCGACGTCCAGGCGGTCTACGCGGGCACGCGCTGTTCGAATAAGGAACAGTGTTTCCCCGACGAGTACGCACCGCCGAACAACGGCGCCGCGCGTTCGCGGCTGGGCCGTTCGCCTAGGGGTCCGGCGGGATCTTAGGCGTAGATTCCGCGCATTTTTAGCGCTTTCACCACGCGGTCGATGGCCAGCGTGTAGGCGGCGGTGCGCAGCGTCGCGCCGCGCGCGTTTCCGATCGATCGAACTTCGTGGAGGTTGGCGAGCAGAAACTCTTCGAGCCGCGCGTTGACTTCGGCCTCTTTCCAAAAGTAGCCCATACGGTCTTGAACCCACTCGAAGTACGAAACCGTCACGCCGCCGGCGTTCGCCATGATGTCCGGAATGACGACGATGCCCTTCTCCCTGAAGATCCGGTCCGCTTCGGGCGTCGTCGGGCCGTTCGCGCCTTCGACGATAAGTTTCGCCTGGACTTTGGCGGCCATTTCCGACGTAAACACTTTCTCCAAGGCGGCCGGAACGAGCACGTCGCAGGGGCTGGCGAGCAGCTCGGCGTTGGTGATCTTGTCGCCCCCTTGGAAGCCCTCCAGGGTGCCGTGCTGCGTGACGTGCGCCATCGCGCCGGTCACGTAAATGCCGTTCTCGTTGTAGTATGCCCCGGTAACGTCGGAAATGCCGACGACCTTGCATCCGCGCTCCTCAAAAAGCTTCGCCGCGTGCCGGCCGACGTTGCCGAAACCCTGGATCGCCACGGTGCTCTCCTCGGGCCGCAAACCGATTTCGTTCATCTGGTCGAGCGCGCAGATCGTAACGCCGCGGCCGGTCGCTTCGACGCGGCCGCGCGAGCCCCCGATTTCGAGCGGCTTGCCGGTCACGACGCCCGGCTGGTTCTGCCGAACGTGCATCGAGTACGTGTCCATGAACCACGCCATGATTTGCGGCGTCGTGTTGACGTCGGGGGCGGGAACGTCTTTGTCGGGACCGACGACTTCCACCAGCTCGGCGGCGTAGCGGCGCGTGATGCGCTCGATTTCGTTCATCGAAAGCGTGCTCGGATCGCAGGTGACGCCGCCTTTGCCGCCGCCGAACGGCAAGTCGACGACGGCGCACTTCCACGTCATCCAAAAAGCGAGCGCCGTGACCTCGTCGAGCGTAACGCCCGGATGGTACCGGATACCGCCCTTGGCCGGGCCGCGCGCGAAACTGAACTGCACGCGATACCCGGTGTAAACTTCGAACTCGCCCGAAT
>DATCGB010000068.1:0-4466 GCA_036509155.1 Candidatus Tumulicola sp.
AACGAGGCGATGACCGTGCTCTCCCGCTACGAGGGCACGGCGGAAAACTTTATCGTCGCCGATACTCACGGCAACGTCGCTTACCACTTGGCCGGGGGCGTTCCGCTGGATCCCGCCTGGGGACGCTACGTTCATCCCGCCGCCGACGCACGCCTGACGTTGAAAAACATTCCGTTCGGGCGGCTGCCGTTCGTCGGCCCGTCGCGCGACGCGGAGATCGTCAGCGCCAACAACAAAATGTACCCCGACGGCTATCCGTACCGGCTGTCGGCAACGTTCGAGCCGCCGTATCGCGCATATCGGATCGCGCAGTTGCTGCACGCGCGCAAACGCTACGACCCCCCGTATTTTGCGCGGATGCAACTAGATACCGTGTCGCCGGTCGACTTGGAGTTTGCTCGAAACGTCGCCGCGGCGGCCGGTGCGTTTCGCGACGAGCCGGAATTTCGCAACGTGGCCGCCGAGCTAGCCGCCTGGAACGGCGCGTTCTCGAGCGGGTCGCGGGCGGCGACCGTCGAGCACGCGCTGCGTTCGCGGTTGGCAGAAAACGCGCCGTCGCTGTACGCGCTGCTGCTGCGCCTTCGCTCCGGGGCGGAATCCGAGGACATCGATAGCGACCTTCGCGGCGCGCTCTATTCCGCGGCCGGCCGTTCGCAGCCGTGGGGACGCGCCGGATCGGTGCGCGTCGAACATCCGCTGGCGCCGTTACGATTCGGCTTTCTCGACGGCGCGACGCTTCCGGGCGACGGCGACGAATACACGGTGCACCTTCAGCAGCCGGGCTTTTCGCAAAGTTTTCGCGCGGTCTGGGACGTCGGCAACTGGGATGGAGGCGGCATCGTCATTCCGAGCGGTGAGTCGGGCGAGCCCGGTTCGGGCCACTACGACGATCTGAGTGCGGCGTGGATTTCCGGCCGTCTCGAGCCGCTTCCGTTTAGCGACCGCTCGGTTGAATTAGGGACGCGCGAACGGCTCGTACTCGTACCTCGATCGCGCTAAGCCGGGGAATTTACGCGGTCGTAACGGAGTGTCGGCGACGGCGCGCGAAGCATCGGGTCAAGGGCAAGGGAGGGCGAGAGCGCCATGGAGCACGTACACGAGCCGGATTGGATCCGGCAACTTCGCACGCGCCACGAACGTCGCGACGACAGGCCGAACGCGCGCGCGATCTGCGAACATACCGAATCGCACGTTGAGAACGATGGCTGCGTGATTTGCGGACCGAGCGTCGAGGCCGGTGAAAAGCAGCTATCTTCCTAACGCCAAAGCGGTGTCGATGGCCGCTCGCACGCCGGAACTAGGCGCTTAGCGGCGCCGAGTCCGCGAGCGGTACACTACGCGGGGCTTGGGCGGCTCGACGCTGGCCTCGGGGAACAGCGGATTCTTGCTGCGTTCGAGGCGCTTGCCGAGAATGTATTCGATTTGTTTGATCAGCGGCTCTTCGTCGGACGATACGAACGTAATCGCGTCGCCCGAAGCCTTGGCGCGTGCGGTGCGTCCGACGCGATGGAGATAATCCTCGGCCGCCAGCGGCACGTCGAAGTTGATCACGTGGCCGAGTTCGGCGATGTCGATGCCGCGCGCGGCGATATCGGTGGCGACGAGCACGCGGTAACGCCCGCGCTTAAAGTTCTCCAGCGCGTGGGTGCGCTGCGACTGCGAGCGATCGCCATGAATAAGATCGACCGGAATGCGATGCTTTTGCAGCGCCGCGGCGAGCCGATTGGCGCGCGCCTTGGTGCGCGTGAACGCGATGGCCGAGAAAATGGCGTTGTCTTTGAGTAACTCGACCAAGAGTTCGGTCTTGCTCTCTTGAGGCACGGCGTAGAGCGTCTGACTCAGCGTCTGCACGGGCGCGGCCTTGGCGGCCAGTTCGACGCGTACCGGGTCGCGCAGGATCTCGCGAACCAAGCCGGAGATCTGCGGGGGTAACGTGGCGGAGAAGAAGAGCGTTTGGCGATTCGTGGGGACGTGCGTGATGATGCGGCGGACGTCGGGAAGAAATCCCATGTCGAGCATCCGGTCGGCCTCGTCGAGAACGAGGATCTGGAGATCGCCGAGCCGCGCGGTTTTTTGGGCGAGGTGGTCGAGAAGCCGCCCCGGCGTCGCCACGAGAATGTCCGCCCCGCGCTTTAGCGCTGCGAGCTGAGGCTTAAAACCGACGCCGCCGTAGATGGCGGCAACCGTTACTTTGGTGTGCTTGGCCAACAGCGTGAGGTGTTGGGCGATCTGGTCGGCAAGCTCGCGAGTCGGCGCGAGGATCAGCGCGCGAGTCTTTCCGCGTGGCTGGTCCGCCAGCATTTGAATCAACGGCAGCCCGAAGGCGGCCGACTTGCCGCTGCCGGTCTCGGCGCTGGCAAGCACGTCGAGGCCCTTGAGGGCCGGGGGAATCGCTAGGACTTGAATCGGGGTAGGTTCGCTGAATCCGAGGTCGCGCACGGCAGCAAGAAGCGCCGGCTGCAAGCCGAGTTGTTCGAAGGTAGAAATAGTTGTCGCAATCTTTCAAGGTGTGCGCGGCTCGATCGCATCCGAAAGATCGCGCGGGAGTTGCCTCACTATGGCACGGCGGCCGCTTCGGCGTCAAACCCTTGAGTCGCAGGGCGTTCGAAAGCGGGCGCATGCCGCTTGTCCGCCGGGGCAGCTTAGCCAGTTAGCGTCTCGTGCTGCAAGGCGGAAACAATCGCTTGTCGCGTGCCATCCCAACGATAGAGGAGATAGCTGTGTGAATGGCATTCCGAGATGCTGCGCGGCCGAAAGCACGCGATCGCCATGCGATGCGCCTGGTCGCGGACGGATGGGTACGTGATGCCGTCGGTGGTATTCCCATCGTACGTTTTTTTCCCGAATGCCTGTGATGTCGAATAAGAGTCAGGCGCGAGGCGGGGATCGCCAGCATCCGCTTTGGAGAGATCGGCGAACTGACCACGGACGCGAGCGCAGTACGCGCGCATATCAATATCGGCGCTTGGTTCGGCGGTCGCCTGATACAAGACCTCGGTGTGAAAGCGAGTTTCGACAATCGCCGCGTCGAGATCATGCGCCGCATAGTATATCCCAAAGGAACCGTCGGAAAAGCGACTTGGTTTGGTATGAGTGAAGGCACCCATAATCGGAGTCGTACCTGGACCAACGATGCGATCTTCCGGTCGTACTAACGAAAGAACGCCGGCCTCCTCTCGAACGCGGGCATTGGTTCGGCGCTCTAATGCGACGACGATCTCGATGTCTGCCGGGTCGGCGATCCGGTCGAATATCCCGACAGATGGATAGCGCGACGAGACGATGCGATAACTGTTCGGCCAATCGATCTTCACCACGCGCCGCGCGCGCCGTCGAGATATCGACGAACGCGAATCATATCCTCCATGCGGCCGCTGAACATAAGTTCGGCTGCTGGCCTGCCTCCAAACGGCTGCGCCGTATTCGGCCGCCGAAGCCACGAATCGGCCTGCTCCGGTCGCGTGAATAAAATGTGCAATGCCTTGTAGATACCAACCAGATACGAAATCCGGTCGAGCTGATCGTCGCTCAGGCGTGCCTGGCTACCGCGTTCGCGCCAGTTGTAGAGTGTTTGCTTGGAAATATTGCCCAACGCCGCGCGTTGTTCACCCACGGTCAATCCCCAGACGCTGGCGATGTTGAAAAACGTCTTCAGGGAGACCTTGAAAAGTCTCTCCGTCGACGTGTCCGGCAGGGCTGCGTGCATAGTCTAAAATTAGACTGTTTTCACAAAAATGTCAATGTTGCGACCTTGTCCCGTCCTGCGGAAGCAGCTCCGAGCTACGTGCCGGGCGGCTGAACGCCGGCCGCCAACGTCGTAAAGTTGTTGTTGTCGATCACGTACGTCCAGGCGTCGGGCGTGACGCGCAGCGGCCCCGAATAGGGCGCGCTGAACACGATGACGACGCCCAGAAGCAGACCGATGCATCCCGCGACGATTCCGGTCATTCCCAACTGCAGCCCCCAACTGTCGACGCCGAAAAGGAAGACGAACGCGACGACCATGACGGCGCCCACGACCAGCGCCAAGGCCAAAGAAGGCTCGATGGTCTTGGATGCCTCGATCACTCGCAGCCGCCGGTTGTCCGAGATCTCGCGCAGGCTTTCCGCGATCGCCATTCGGGTCGTCGCGCGATTGAGCGCCTCGTCGAGGCCGGCGCTGGCCTTGGGGACGGGTTCGCCGAGTGCGCGAACTGCCCCAATGAGAAAGGCGCGCGCGCGGCGATCCTGCTTTGCCTCGCGCAACATCGGCCACTCGCGGTCGCGTACCTCGATGGCATAGGCGGCCAGCATTTTGCGCATGTCGGTCCGGCGCGGTTCGGGCAGCATGCTCGCGAAGCCGAAGGCGTCGCCGATATAGCCGGCTTCGACGTCGGCGGTTTGCTGGGCGGTGTCGAAGGCCGACCAGGTCGTTACGACGATGAATCCGAGAACGACGGCGTACAGCACGCCGACCACGGCCACGA
>DATCGB010000069.1:0-2994 GCA_036509155.1 Candidatus Tumulicola sp.
CGGCAGGTCGAAGCCGTTCATCTTCCCATTGGCCCAGTCGCCGATTCCGGCTTTCCAGAGGTGATCGAGACCGGCGGCAGGCCAGAAGGTGATCTGCTTTAGCCGGACTTTGGCGCCCGTATGCGTGTAGCCGAAGGTCGGCGCGTCGGCCCCCGGGTAGCCCGCAAAGAAGTTGTCGAAACTGCGGTTCTCTTGAACGATCACCACGATGTGTTTGAGCGGCGTGACCACGCTCTTGACCGGCGGCGGCGAGCCGCCGGCCGGCAGTGCCGGTGACGCCGACGTTCCGCCGCCGCACCCGGCGAGGGCCGCGACGACCGCGCAGGCAAGCGACCGAGCGCTCCAGTTCATATGAGTCCCCAATCAAAAGGATGATTCCGGCCGGCCGTACCCTATGGTTTCGGCTCGGCCTAGAGGTTCGCCGCAAAGCCCCAGAGGGACTGCGTCCCGGCGCGCGAGGGGCCGGCGCACGGGGTGGCGCGATTCGCGTCGTTGACGCAGGAAAGCCCCCTTGATATACTGCCGTAGTTCAGGGCCGCCCAGGTCCCCCCTCAAAAATCGCGAGCGGTTCTTGGGGTTGGACGCGTTTGTGTGTCCGTCTGGACGAATCACCGTATTGCCGAGGAGCGTAATTGCCGACCATTAACCAGTTGGTTCGCCGGGGCCGCGAAAAGACCGAGAAGAAGGTCAAGACGCGAGCGTTCCGCGTGATCCTGACCGGCCCCAAGCCGGGCCACCCCGATCTGCCGACCCGTTCTTTCGAGGTGCAGGGAAACCCGCAGCGTCGCGGCGTCTGCACGCAAGTCAAGACGGTCACGCCCAAGAAGCCCAACTCGGCGCTGCGGAAAGTCGCCCGCGTCCGTTTGACCAACGGCGAAGAGGTGACCGCCTACATTCCCGGCATCGGCCACAACCTTCAGGAACATTCGGTCGTGCTCGTCCGCGGCGGCCGCGTCAAAGATCTTCCCGGCGTGCGCTATCACATCATCCGCGGAACGCTCGACACGGCCGGAACCGCCAACCGCAAACAAGGCCGCTCGAAATACGGCGCCAAGCGAGATAAGAAGAAGTAATGCCACGCAAAGGTCCCGCCCCAAAACGGCAGATTTTGCCGGATGGAAAGTTTAATTCCAAAGTGCTCGCGCGCTTCATCAATAAGGTGATGCTGCGCGGGAAAAAGTCGACCGCCGAAAATATTACGTACGCGGCGTTCGAGATCATCGCCGAGAAGACGGGCCGCGATCCGATGGACATTTTTTCGCAGGCGCTCTCCAACTCGATGCCGATGGTCGAAGTGCGGCCGCGGCGCGTCGGCGGTGCGACCTATCAGGTGCCGATGGAAGTTCGCCCCGACCGCCGCCAGGCGATGGCGATGCGTTGGCTGATCGGCTTTGCCCGCGCCCGCGCCGGCCGCTCCATGGAGGAGAAGCTGGCCAACGAGCTGCTGGACGCTTCGAACAACACCGGCGCCACGATCAAGAAGCGCGAAGACACCCACAAGATGGCCGAAGCCAATAAAGCCTTCGCCCACTATCGCTGGTAACGACGTAAGACTGTAACCATGGCAGCAAGGGAATTCCCGCTCGAGCGAACGAGAAATATTGGTATTGCCGCGCACATCGATGCCGGCAAGACGACCTGTACCGAACGCATCCTGTTCTATACCGGCCGCGTGCATAAGATCGGCGAAGTGCACGATGGCGCCGCGACGATGGACTGGATGGTTCAGGAACAGGAGCGCGGCATTACGATCACGTCGGCGGCGACCGCCACGACCTGGCGCGATACCCGCATCAACATCATCGATACGCCTGGCCACGTTGATTTCACGGTCGAAGTCGAGCGCTCGTTGCGCGTGCTCGACGGCTTGGTCGCGCTCTTCGATTCGGTTGCGGCCGTTCAGCCGCAGTCCGAAACCGTCTGGCGCCAGGCCAACAAGTACAAAGTTCCGCGCATCATCTTCGTCAACAAGATGGATCGTATGGGCGCGGACTTCTTCAACGTCGTCGACAAAGTTCGCGAGCGCCTCGGCGCGCGCGCGGTGCCCATTCAGGTGCCGATCGGCGCGGAAGACCAGTTCCTGGGTGTCGTGGATCTGTTCACGATGCAGAAGATCGTCTATACCGACGACCTCGGTTCCGTCTCAACGTCGTCCGACGTGGAAGGCGAACTCAAAGAAGTCGCGATGAAGTGGCGTAAGGAACTCGTCGAAGCGATCGCCGAGCAAGACGACGAATTGCTGGAGATGTTTTTCGAAGGCAAAGAGCTGCCGATCGACCGCATGAAAGCCGCGCTGCGTAAGGCTACCATCGAAGGCACCGTGCTGCCGATGCTATGCGGTTCGGCATTCAAGAACAAGGGCGTTCAACCGCTGCTCGACGCGGTCGTCGACTATATGCCGTCGCCGCTCGACGCCAAAGCCATCACCGGCGTCGATCCGAAGTCGGGCGAAGAGATCACGCGCCTGCCGGACGACGATCAACCGTTCGCGGCGCTCGCGTTCAAGATCGCGACCGATCCGTACGGCAACCTCACGTATTTCCGTGTCTACTCGGGCACGCTGCAAAAGGGCTCGTACGTCTACAATGCTCGTTCGGGAAGAAAAGAACGTATCGGCCGTATTCTGCGCATGCACGCGAACCATCGCGAAGACATCGATTCTATCGGCGCGGGCGACATTGCGGCGGCGGTCGGCTTGAACGACACGCGCACCGGCGATACGCTGTGCGATGAAAAGAACGCGATCATGCTCGAGAACATCGTGTTCCCGGAACCCGTCATCTCGCAGGCCATCGAGCCGAAGACGAAAGCCGACCAGGATCAGCTCGGCAAAGGTCTCGCACGTTTGGCGCAAGAGGATCCGACGTTTCGCATGCGCACCGACGAGGAGACGCAGCAGACGATCATCGCCGGTATGGGCGAGCTGCATCTCGAGATCATTCTCGACCGTCTGCGCCGCGAGTTCAAAGTCGAAGCCAACGTCGGTAAGCCGCA
>DATCGB010000070.1:0-10838 GCA_036509155.1 Candidatus Tumulicola sp.
CATTGGCCGGGTAGCACACCGGCCACGGAATCGTGCCGTCTTCGCTGCCGCCGGCGGTGAACTGCGCGACGTAGCGCGTGTAGTAGCAAATCGTCGCACCTTCGTACCAGCGGCGCAGCGGGATTAGTTGGATCTGCACCGCATCGACCGGGCGATGTCCCGGCACGTCGAAATACGTGCGCCGAAACGTCGCCGGCGGTTCGCGCCGCGGCGGCGCGAGGCTTAGCGGGTTGTCGCGCGCGTGCAGACGCGCCACTTCCTGCGAGAACTCGCGCTGCTGCCGCGCGATTTGCGCTTCGAGCGGAACGCTTTGGCGAGCCGGCCGCTCGATCCGTTTTTGCGGGGTCGGCTGCGGCCGCGCCGCGCGCGTGGCCGGCCGCGGTACCCGGCTCGCCATCGGCGGCATCGGGGGGCGTCGTGCCGCCGCGTGCGTGCGCGGGCGAGGGACCGAGCGCCTTTCGATTCGTACCGCGGTCGATGCCACGATCGTTTCCCGCGTCGGCTTGGCCGGTACGAGCGGTAACTTGGCGAGCCACGACCACGACGCCAGCGGCACCAGCAAGGCGTGAATCGCAATCGAGGCCAGCAGCGCCCAGAGCAGCGCGCGTCGGCCGCGGCCGTCCTCGGCGCGCTCCTCCGAAACCATACCGGCGAACTACGCGATGCCGCCCGGGTTTTTCCCTTCCGTTCGCGAAAGCCGTATCATCGTTCGAAGGGAGAAGCAGCGTTGCAACCGTCAGACTCGGCGCCCACTGAGGCGACCACGACCAACCGCTCGGAAAATGGCGACGACGGGCGTCTGACGCGGACGCTCGTGTGGATCGGCGTGGGCGCCAGCGTCGCCGGGCTCGGCGCCGCCGTCGCGTACTCGATCGTGCGCGCCGTGGTCGGCGCGCGCCGGTTGCCCGATGATCCCACCAGCCAACGCATCCAGCAGCTGATCGACGAGGCCAACTCGTTGCTCAAAACGCTTGACGATCAAAGACACAGCGCTTAAGCATCCAACGGCGCCGCGCGCCGGCACCGAACTGGAAGTCGCCTTCACCGATCTGCTGGCCAACGGCCAAGCCGTCGGACGAGTTGGCGGCGTGGTCGTGTTCTGCTTTGGCCCGCTTCCGCAAGAAACCGCGCGCGTCGTCGTCACGACCGTTAAACCGAAGTACGTCGTCGCCGAACTGCGCAGCCTGGTCGTTACGTCGCCCGATCGCGCCCAACCCTTCTGCCCGGTGTTCGGTGACTGCGGGGGCTGCCAGGTGCAGCACTTGGGTTACCCCGCGCAGCTCGCGTGGAAGCGCGACGTGCTGCGCAACGCGCTGGCGCGGATCGGCGGCTTCGGCGCCGTCGACGTGCACGATACCGTCGGAATGGCCGTTCCGCGCGACTACCGCAACAAGATGTCGTTGGTCGTCGAGGAGGGCTCGCCCGAGCCGACGATCGGATTCTATCGCCAGCGCTCGCACGACGTCGTCCCGATCGACGCCTGCCCGATCGTCATGCCTCAACTGAGCGGTTACGTCGCGCGCTTGAACGCCGCGCGATCGAACTCGGCGACGGCACCCGCTCTGGCGCAGGCGCGCCATTTGGTCGCGCGCGGCGCGCGCGCCAGCGCGCAAGCCGTCTTAACGATCACCACCGTCCGCGAGTCCGATGCGGTCCGCGCGGCCGCACCGGCTCTGCTCGCCGATTTGCTCGGCGTCGTCGGCATTACGAACTCGTTCGACCGCACCGGCGAAAACGCGATTCTCGGGCGGCGCCATCGCGTCCTGACCGGTTCGCCGGAAATCGAAGAAACGATCGGCGGCGTTCGCTACCGCGTCTCGGCCGAGTCGTTTTTTCAAGTCAACGTCGAAATCGTCGGGCGCATTTTCGCGCAGCTCGAGTCCGAGCTGCAATCACGGCCCAACGTCGTCGATCTGTATTGCGGTGCCGGAACGTTCTCGCTGTACTTCGCCAGATACGGCTGCGCCGTGTTCGGAATCGAGGAAAGCGCGCCGGCAATCGCCGAGGCTCGCGCCAACGCCGTTCTCAACGGATTGGAAGAGCGCGTCACCTTCCAAACCGGCCGCGTCGAGGCGATGGTCGCCGGCGGCCCAGGCCGCGCTGCGCTGGCCGGCGCCCAGGTCGCGTTCCTCGATCCGCCCCGCAAGGGCTCCGACGAGGCGACGTTGGGCGCGATCGCGGCCGCCGGCGTTCCCAACGTGTGGTACCTTTCGTGCGATCCGGCGACCCTCGCCCGGGATTTGAAGTTCCTGGCGGCCAAGGGATACAGCCTCGGCGCCGTACGGCCATTCGACATGTTCCCGCAGACGGGTCACGTCGAGGCGCTGGTAACCCTCCATCGCACCCGCCATCCATCGGAGTGATCCCGAATTTGTCGTCCGACAAGATTGACGTTCGATACGTCGCAAAACTCGCCCGAATCGCTCTGACCGACGAAGAAGTCGACCGCTTCGGCGCGCAGCTGGGCGATCTGCTCGAGCACGTCAACGCGCTGGCCGAACTCGACACCGGCGCGGTTCCCGCGACCGCCCAAGTCGTCGAATCTCGCAACGTCGTACGCGCCGACACGGTGCGGCCGTGTCTCGACCGCGAGGTCGTGCTGACGCAGGCGCCGCAACGGCAAGGCGAGTTCTTTCGCGTTCCGCGCATCATCGCGGAGTAGCCGGTTATGTCGGAAATCCGCCTCGTCGAACGCAGCGCCGCCGAAATCGCGCGCGACGTCAACGCTAAAAATCTCTCGGCCGTCGAGGTCGTCGAAGCCACGCTGGCGCACGTCGACGCGATCGACTCGCAGGTCGGCGCGTATTTGACGGTCCTGCACGATCTGGCGCGCGAACGCGCGGCCGGCGTCGACGCGCGCGTGCGCGCCGGCGACCGCCTTCCGTTGGCCGGCGTACCGATCGCCGTCAAAGACAACATGTGCCTGACCGCGACCCGCACCACGTGCGGCAGCAAAATACTCGAACGCTGGATCGCGCCCTACACGGCTACGGCCGTGGCGCGCCTGCTCGACGCCGGCGCCGTCCCGATCGGCAAGACTAACCTCGACGAGTTCGCGATGGGCAGCTCGTGTGAGAACTCGGCGCTCGGCGTTACGCGCAATCCTTACGATTTAGCGCGCGTTCCGGGCGGTTCGAGCGGCGGGTCGGCCGCCGCCGTCGCCGCGCGTGAAGCCGCCATCGGGTTGGGCAGCGACACCGGCGGATCGATTCGCGAGCCGGGCGCGTTCTGCAACCTGATCGGCTTCAAACCCACCTACGGGCGAATTTCGCGATACGGGTTGATCGCCTTCGCGTCGAGCCTGGATCAAATCGGCCCGCTCGCGCGCACCGTTGAAGATGCGGCCCTGGCCTACGATGCGATGGGCGGTTACGATCCGATGGACGCGACCTCGATCGATCGTCCGCTCGAGCCGGCCGCCCCGTCCCTGCGCACCGACCTGCGCGGCTTACGGATCGGCCTCGTCCGCGAGTTCGACACCAAAGCGCTGGGCGCCGATTTGGACGCGGTGTACCGCCGCGCCTACGACGAACTTGCCAAGCTCGGTGCCGAGATCGTCGACGTATCGCTGCCGACCGCCGACTACGGACTGGCGACGTACTATCTGATCGCGCCGGCCGAATGTTCGTCCAACTTGTCGCGCTTCGACGGCGTGCGGTACGGGTTGCGCGTCGACGCTCCCGACGTTCAATCGATGTATGAAAAAACTCGCGCGGCCGGGTTCGGCCCCGAGGTCAAACGCCGCATCCTTATCGGCACGTACGCGCTGTCGAGCGGATACTACGACGCGTACTACGTGCGCGCCCAAAAGGCTCGCACGCTGATCGCGCGCGACTTCGACAACGCCTTTGCGGGCTGCGACCTGATCGCGTGTCCGGCCGCCAGCACGCCGGCCTTTCGGTTTAACGCCAAGAGCGATCCGTACAGCATGTACATGATGGACTACTACACGATCCCGATGTCGCTGGCCGGTTTGCCGGCGCTTTCGGTGCCGTGCGGCTGGGTCACGCCGGCCGACGGTACCGATCCGCTGCCGCTGGGCTTGCAGTTGTGCGCGCCGCTGTTTGCCGAACCGCTGCTGCTCGGCGCCGCGCACGCCTACGAACGCGCCACGGCGTACGCTCAGCGGTTCGCGCCGCTCACCGCGAAGGCCGGCGCATGACGGCCACCCAGTACGAAGCCGTCATCGGCATCGAATGTCACGTCGAGCTGAAAACCGCAACCAAGATGTTCTGCGGCTGTCCCAACGAGTTCGGCGGCGAGCCGAACACGAAGGTCTGTCCGGTCTGTTTGGGCATGCCCGGCGCGCTGCCCGTTCCCAACGCCAAGGCCATCGAACACATGATTCGCGCCGGCCTGGCATTCGGTGCCGAAATCCCGGCATTCTCGAAGTTCGACCGCAAGAACTACTTCTATCCCGACATGCCCAAGGATTACCAGATTTCGCAGTTCGACATGCCCCTCACGCTCGGCGGCGTCGTCAACTACTGGCTCGAGGACGGCACGATGAAGTCGTGCCGCCTTACCCGCATCCACTTAGAAGAAGACACCGGCAAGTCCACCCACGCGGGATCGGGCGACGGCCGCATCGCCGGCAGCGACTACTCGCTGGTGGATTTCAATCGCGCCGGCGTGCCGCTGATGGAGTGCGTTTCCGAACCCGAAATTCGCAGCGCTCAGGATGCCGTTGCGTACCTCGAAGCGTTGCGCAGCACGCTGCTGCAGTTGGGCGTCAGCGACGTCAAGATGGAAGAAGGCTCGCTGCGTTGCGACGCCAACGTGTCGATCCGCCCGGTCGGCACGACCGAATTGGGCACCAAGACCGAGATCAAGAACATGAACTCGTTTCGATCGGTCGGGCGCGCCATCGATAGCGAAATCGCGCGCCAGACGCAGCTGCTCGAATCGGGCGGCCGGGTCGATCAGGAGACGCGCGGCTGGGACGAGGCGCACGGCGTCACGCATTCGATGCGCGGGAAAGAACGCGCCCACGACTATCGCTACTTTCCCGACCCCGATTTGGTGCCGCTCGAACCCGCTCGCGACGATGTGGAGCGCGCGCAAGCCGCCCTTCCCGAGGTTCCGTGGCGGCGCTTCGAACGATTTACCGGAGCGTATGGCCTCAATCCGCGGCAAGCCACGCAGTTGATCGAAAATGCCCCGCTGGCCGAGTATTTCGAGCGCGTTGTTGCGGCCAGTAAAAACCCCCAGCAGTCCACCAACTTCGTGCTCGGCGAACTCTCGCGGCTCGCCAACGAGTCCGGCCTGCCGGTCGTCGAGTCAAAGGTCACCCCCGAAGCTTTGGCCGAGCTGATCGCGCTGGTCGAATCGAAAACGATCAACTCCAAGATCGCCAAAGATCTGCTCGAACGCGTGTGGCAGGGTGCGGGGTCGCCCCAAGCCCTGGTCGAGCGTGAAGGCCTCGCCCAGACCAGCGACCCGGCCGCAATCGAGAAGTTCGTCGATGACGCAATCGCTGCCAACCCCAAAGTGGTAGCCGATTATCGCGCCGGCAAAACCAATCTCGCGGGATTTCTCGTCGGTGCGATCATGAAAGCGTCGCAGGGCAAAGCCGATCCGGCGCTGGTCAAAGCGCTTCTGCAAAAGAAGCTGGAGTAGGAGCCCGTTGCTCGCCGACGAGAGAACGCTCGAATCGCTCGACTTCGCGAGCGTCCGCGAGCGCGTCGTCGGGGCGACCCGAACGCAGCGCGGAAGATATCTTGCAGCCGAGATGATTCCGTCCACCGACTTCGACGCGGTGGTGCGCGTCGAGCAGTTGCGTACCGGCGCGGCCCGCGATCGCGTCGCGAGCGCCGACCTGCACGTCCTTCCGGCGATCGACACGGAAACGCTCACGCAAGCGGCCGCTCTTGGGCGGACGCTCGGTTCGGCCGAGCTGCGCGCGGTCGGCGACGCGATCGCGGCCGCGGCCGCCGCCTGTAACGCCGTTCGCGAAGACCCTATCCTAGCGGTCGTCGCTGCCGGCTACGTCCCGCTGCGCGAGCTGCAGCGCGCGATCGTCGACGGCATCGACGAACGCGGTGCCGTGCTCGACCGAGCCTCGCCCGCGCTGGGCCGCATTCGCCGCAGCCTCTCGCAGGCCCAAGTCGATGCCCGCGACCGGGTCGGTGCGATCTTGAAATCGGCCCGCTACGCCAAAGCCATTCAAGATACGGTCGTCACGATTCGCGAAGGCCGCTTCGTGGTGCCGGTCAAGGCCGAGTTCGCGGGCGAGTTTCCGGGCATCGTTCACGACACGAGTTCGAGTGGAGCGACGCTCTTTATCGAACCGCTTGCGGCGCTCGATTCGAACAATCGCTTGCGCACGTTGCGGATCGAAGAAGAGCGCGAGATCGCGCGGATTCTCGAAGAGTTCTCGCGCCGCGTCGGGGCCGATGCCGGCGCGATCGAACGCAACCTCGACATCCTGGCCGCCATCGACCTGCTGGTCGCCAAGGCCGCCGTCGCGCGGGCGATGGATGCGATCGCGCCCGAGCTGAGCGACGACCCCACGATCGCGATCGACCGCGGCCGCCACCCGCTGCTCGGCGATCGCGCGGTGCCGCAGTCGCTCGCCCTCGACGATGCCGTCCGTGTCTTAGTGATCAGCGGTCCCAACATGGGCGGCAAAACGGTCGCGCTCAAAATGGTCGGCTTGTTCGTCGCCATGACCTACTGCGGCATGCAGATTCCGGCGGCCGGCGCCACGACGATCGGGCGCTTCGAACGCCTCATCGCCGACATCGGCGACGAGCAGTCGATCGCGGCCAACGCGTCGACGTTTTCGGCCCACCTGGCACGCATGCGCGAAATGTTGGAAAGCGCCGACGCGCGCACGCTTCTGATCGTCGACGAAATCGGCGGCGGCACCGAGCCGAGCGCCGGCGCCGCGCTGGCGATCGCCATGCTCGAACGCCTGCTCGAACGCGGCGCGCGGGGCATCGTGACCACCCACGCAACCGAACTCAAGCTCTTCGGACACGCCACGTCCGGCGTTGCCAACGCCAGCGTCCGTTTCGACCCGCAGAGTTTCAAGCCGACCTTTTACCTGGATATCGGTTCGCCCGGTCAGTCGCTCGCCTTTCCGCTGGCCCGCACCATCGGCATCGACGATGCGATCGTCGAAAAGGCGCAGCGGCTGCTCGACAATCGCGAGCGCGACTACGAGTCGGCACTCGCCGAACTTTCGCTGCGCAACGCGCAGCTGCAGGAGGAGCGTTCCGCGCTGGAACGCGCGCGCCGCACCGCCGTCCGCGAGGTCGAGGCCTTGCAGCGCGATCGCGACGCGCTCGACCTGAATCGTCGCAGCTTCGGCGCGAAAGCCGACGAACGGCTGCAGCAGGCGCTGCGCGATTTTGCGCGCGAGCTGGCGCGCCGCGCGGACGCCGCCGCGCCGCCGCGTCCCAAGGTCAGTCCGTCGCAGGTCGCGCTGCTGTCGCAAACGATCGACGCGATGCATCGCGACCTCGGCATCCGCCCCGAAGAGTCCGAACCGGGCGACGATGCGGCGTTCGCGCCCAATCAGGGCGTTCGCGTTCTTTCGCTCGATCAAGCGGCCAGCGTGGTCGAGGATTACGGCGATTCGCTGCTGGTCGCAATCGGCCCGATGAAGACGGTCGTGAAGAAGGCCGACGTTCGCCGAACCGGCGACGCACCGGCCGCCTCCAAGCGGCCGCGCGCGTCGCAAGGGACCGACGCGCGCATCGCTGCGGCCAGCCAAAGCGTCGCGGAGCTCGACGTGCGCGGCAAGCGCTACGCCGAAGCCGAGCCGCTGGTCGAACGCTGGATCGACGACGCGCTGCTGGCGGGCAACTCGCCGTTGCGGCTGATTCACGGCAAGGGTACCGGAATGCTCGGCCGCGGACTGCAGGAATATCTGCGCGCGCATCCGGCCGTGACCGCCCTGCGTTATGGCAACGAAGACGAAGGCTCGGCCGGCGTAACCATCGTCGAACTGCGCGAATGATGCCGCCGGCCGACGAGGCCAATCCCCGGCCGATATCGTACCTAGGTACGCTCAAAGGAGAAGATCATGTCGAACCATTTTACGGGTCTCAGCCTGGGACCGCCGCTGGGCGACCAGCGACTCGATCTCTGCGACCTGTACGCGTTTGCGTCGCCTAACGACCCGGCGAGGACCGTGCTGATCCTCAACGCTAATCCCTCGGCCGACGCGCTCCATCCGGATGCGATTTATCGGCTGGCCATCGACAACGACGGCGACTTGCAGAACGACATGGCGTTCAGTTACGTGTTCTCCCAGCCGCAAAACGGCAAGCAGACGTTCGACGTGTTTTTGGCCAAGGGTCCGGAGGCGCGATCGCCCGAGGCAGTCGGAACGAAGATCGTCTCGAATGCCGAGGTGTCTTTCGGCCCCGTTCCCACCATCGTCAAGGCCGGCAGCTACGCGTTTTTTGCCGGCACGCGCAGCGATGCGTTTTTTTTCGACTACGACGGAATCAAGAATCTGTTCGATACTCGCGGCGGGCGAAATTTCACCGCGCCCCACCTAGGCGGTCAATCTCCGTGGACCGGCAAGGACTCCAATACCGAAGCCAACGTCTTTTCGACGGTCGTGGAGCTGCCTACCAGCGAACTCGGCGCCAATCCGTCGATCCGCATCTGGGGGCGCTGCAGCCTGCGCCGCGACGGCCAGCTGCTCCACGTCGATCGCGCCGGCCACCCGTCGGTCAGCAGTTTCTTTAACACCGACGACACCAAATTAGAATACAATGCCAGCGAGCCGGTCAACGATTACGCGCGTTGGCTCGACCAGTTCGTTCACTTAATGGGGCATACCGGCAACTACACCCGCGAAGAAGCGATCGCCGCGATCGACGCGCATGGCATTCTTCCCGACATGCTCTCCTACGATCCCTCGAAGCCGGCGAAGTATCCCAACGGACGCGTTTTCACCGACGACGTCATCAACGCTCGGCTGTCGTTTCTCTCCAAGGGCGACATTCCGTCCGACGGCCTCGCACCGCACACCGATATTCTGCGCGAGTTCCCGTACATCGGCACGCCGCACGCGAAAACGAGCTAGTCCTACCGTTCCAGCGTAACATGAACGAGCACTTTTCCGATGTCGACTACCTGCTCGACGGTTTCGAGCACGTCGAAACGGTCGTCGATTTTCGGAATCGTTTAAAGCTCGGGCGCCCGCTCAACGTCAAACTCGGAATCGACCCGACCAGCCCGGATCTGCATCTGGGCTTTATGGTCGTGCTCGACAAGCTGCAGCGCTTCGCGCAGGCCGGCCATCAGGTCACCTGGATCATCGGCGACTTTACCGCGCGCATCGGCGATCCGAGCGGTAAAAACGTCACCCGGCCGCAGTTGTCGTCCGAAGAGATCGAAGCCAACATGCAGACGTATCGCCGTCAGGCCGCCAAGGTGATCGACCTCGAGCGGATCGTCGTGCGCTACAACTCCGAATGGCTCGAACCGCTCAACGTCGCCGATCTGATCGGGTTGCTCGCCAAGACGACGGTGGCCCAAATGCTCGAGCGCAACGACTTTGCGAATCGGTACGCCTCGGGCGCCGCGATCTCGCTGCACGAATTCCTGTATCCGGTCGCGCAGGCGTACGACTCGGTCGCCGTCCGGTCGGACGTCGAGCTGGGCGGCAGCGACCAGTTGTTCAACTTGCTGCTCGGGCGTCACTACCAGCGCGAGTACGGCCAACCGCCGCAGATTTGCGCGACCGTCCCGCTGCTCGTCGGTCTCGACGGGCAGAAGAAGATGAGCAAATCGCTGGGCAACTACGTCGGCATCGACGAACCGCCGGCCGAGCAGTTCGGCAAGTTGATGAAGATCGCCGACGAGTTGATCCCGGTGTACGCGCGGCTGGCGGCCTTCCGTTCGCAGGCCGACAGCGACCGGTTAGGCGCCGACATCGTGGCGGGCCGTGCCAATCCGATGGACGAGAAGAAGCACTTGGCCCAGGAAATCGTCGCCCGTTACCATGGCTCGCAAGCCGCCGGCGAAGCCCGCGACCACTTCGAGCGCACCGTTCAGCGTAAGGAGATTCCGGCCGGCGAACTCCCCGAAATCGACGCCGGCGACTGCACCCGCGTGGCCGAACTGCTCGTCAAGGCCGGTTTCGCGCAAAGCCGGCGCGAAGCCGAGCGACTTATCTCGGGGAGCGGCGTTAAGGTCGATGGTATAGTCGTGAGCGACCCGCGGGCCGCATGGAGTGCGGCCGCGCCGGCCGTCCTTTCGGTCGGCTCGCGCAAGTTCGTGCGGGTTCGTTGACGAACACGTAAAGGACAATCGAATGGCGGCAATCACGTACACGGCCGAAGCGCCGATCGAAGGAAAAAAGTTCGTCTGCAAACGCTGCAAACGCGTGTACGCCTATCCGCAGCCAGGCGATCGGCCGATTCGCTGCGAGTGCGGCTGGTGGTATCTCAACGACGGCGGCGGCATTCGCGAAGTGTACTGTCAACGCATCGCGCCGTACCGCACCCCAACCGACGTCCGCGGCCTTTTCGCTCGCCGATAAGCGTCGCCGCGTTCGGGCTGCTAAGCCTCTTCGAGCCGATCGATCAGGGCGCGAATCTCGGGTTTGCTCAAGGCGTACACCCGTCGGCAAAATTCGCATGTCGCTTCGGTTTCGTCGTGTGCTTGCTCCATGCGTTCCAGCTCGGCGCGGCCCAGTCCGGTCAGCGCCACTTCGACTTTCGCCTTGGTGCAGAGGCAATCGAAACGCATGCCCATCGATCGGGGGGCGCGTAGTTCCACGTCGCCCGCAATCTCGCGCAGCAGTTGGTGAGCGTCCGCCCATCGTGCGATCAGGGTCGTGACGGGCGGCATCGCGAGTGCGCGTCGTTCGA
>DATCGB010000071.1:0-4587 GCA_036509155.1 Candidatus Tumulicola sp.
CGTTCGGCTGTGCGGGCGCAACGAACGGTTACCGTCGAGTACGCGGGCGGCGCTGGAGGATCTGGTCGCCGCGACCGCCCACAACGACGGCGTCACGCTTAATCTCGCGATCGACTACGGCGCCCGCCGAGAGATCGGCGACGCGGTGCGCGCGCTGGTTAGCGAAGTCAGCGCCGGTTTGCGCGACGTCGCCTCGATCGATGAATTTGCGGTTCAAAGCCGGCTGTATACGGCCGGCCTTCCCGATCCCGATCTCGTCATCCGAACCGGCGGCGAACTGCGCATGTCGAACTTTCTCCTGTTTCAAGCCGCCTATGCGGAGTTCTGGGCGACCGACACGTGCTGGCCGGACTTCGACGAGGGTCACTTGCAAAGCGCGCTCGACGCGTTTGCGCTGCGTCAGCGCCGCTACGGGACCTAAGCGTCCCAGCGGGGACGCCGCCCAATTTGATGGAACGATGATGGACTTGTTCCGCCCGCGGCTTTAGGGTTGACCCCAGCCTTCCGCTCGGATACCTTGAAAAAAATGGAGATTTTCGTGCTCTCACATCGGCAAATGGTTGTCGGCGCCGTCGCCGTCTGTGCGCTCGTTACGACTGCGTTCGGTAGGCTTGAGGCGGCGCCGCTTGCGCCGGCCCACCCGACGGTGTTTGACTGGAGCCTCACGCCCGCACAGATCGCTGCCAACTGCAAGCGGCAGATCGCCGCGACGGACGCCGTCGTTCGGCGCGTGATCGCCTTGTCCGGCCAGCGGACCTTCGACAACACCGTCCTTCCGGTGGAGAATGCCGAAGCCGACCTGAACGACAAGCTCGTTCCCGAAGGCTTCCTCTTCAACGTATCGACGAGCAAGCCGGTGCGGGACGCTTCCGAGCAGTGCGGCGCCGACCAAAACGCGTATTTTGCGAAGATCGGCGCGAGCCCCGAGCTATACGCCGCCTTAGCGGCGGTCAAACCGAGTTCGCTGCACGGTCCGTACCAGAAAAAAGAGCTCGAGCTTTCGCTCACGGCCTTGAAGCGGTCGGGGGCGTCGCTTCCCGCCGGCGGGCGCAAAGAAGTCGTCAGTCTCGAAAACCAGCTCACCGATCTCGGGAACCATTTCCAAGAAAATCTCAGCAACGACGCGAGCACGATTACGATTACGCAAGCCGAGGCACAATCGCTTCCCAGCGATTTCGTGGCGACGTTTACGAAAAATGCCGATGGCGCCTACGTGGTGCCGGTCAACGAGAGCACGGTCACGCCGTTTTTGAATAACGAACGCCAAGGCGACGTGCGTAAACGATACTATCTCGCGTACAACAATCGCGCCGCGAAGGACAACATGCCGATTTTGGCGCAGGCGCTCGTCGCGCGAGACCGTTTAGCGCACATCTTCGGATACCCGAACTGGGCGGCCTACGTTCTCGCCGATCGCATGGCCGGCACGCCGGAACGCGTCATGTCCTTCCTCAACCACCTCGATACCGCGATCCTTCCCAAGGCGACCGAGGAGATCGAAGCGCTCGCATTGCTGAAAGTGCAAGAAACGGGCAATCCGACCGCGCGTCTCGACCCGTGGGACGTCGCCTATTACAGCAACCAGCTCTTTAAAACGAAGTATGCCGTCAACGGCCAGGAGATTCGGCGCTACTTTCCCGTGCAGCATACGATCGATGGCGTGCTGAACATTTATCACAAGCTGTTGGGAATAACGTTCGTAAAGATCGCGCATCCGAACGTGTGGTATCCCGACGTTATCGGCTACGACGTTTTCGATACGGCGAGCGGCCGGTTCGTCGGGAGCACGTTTTTCGACCTGTATCCGCGCCCCGGAAAGTTCGAACACTTTGCGAACTGGCCGCTCGTGCCGGCGCGCTTGCTCTCCACCGGCTTCCGGCCGCCGGTCGCCGTGATCCTAGGCAACTGGCCCAAGCCCGCTCCCGGGCATCCGGCGCTCTTGAGCCACGACGACGTGGTGACGTTTTTCCACGAGTTCGGTCACAACTTGGCGGCGTTGCTATCGACCGCGCCGTACGAAACCCTAAGCGGCGGCTTCCGTCAGGACTTTGTCGAGGCGCCCTCGCAAATGCTCGAAAACTTCATGTGGCAACCGTCGATCCTCAAGGAGATTAGTTCGAACGTCGACACGGGCGCGCCGCTCCCCGACGACTTGATCGCAAAAATGGTGGCGGCGCGCTACGTCAACAACGCGTATTTCACCACCCGCCAAATCATGCTGGCTACCGTCGACATGGATTACCATACGACGACGCCGCCGGTCGACACGACGGCGGTGTGGGCGCAGGTAGCGAAGGACGAAACGCCGATGCCGCTGGCGGACGGCGTGCACCCCGAGGCTTCGTTCGGCCATCTCTTCGGATACGACGCGGGCTACTACGGATATCTATGGTCGCAAGTCTACGCCCAAGACATGTTTACGGCATTCCAAAAGGGCGGCTTGGAAAACCCGGAAGTCGGCATGCGATATCGCAAGGACATCCTCGAGCCTGCCCGGACGTACGAGCCCGACGCGGAGGTAGAAAAGTTTCTCGGTCGTCCGATGAATCCGAGCGCGTTCTACCAGCAGTTCGGCATTTCGCAGCCCGCCGCCGCGGCGACGCCGTCGCCGTAACCGCCGCGGGTCAGCAGACGCGCGTAAAGCTTTTCGGTCCGGTCAGATGTTTGCCGTCGGACGACAGCTTGAGCGTGCTGGTGCCGTAGTACGTGAGCGTAGCCGTGTTTCCTGAAAGGCCCCAGTTTCCCGAGACGCCCTGATTGTCGGTCAGGTCGCCGTTCAACTCGAATACGAACTTCGCTTTCGGGTCGCCGTTGAGCAGCCACGTTCCGACGAGATTGGTCGTGCTGCAGCCGGTCGGAACGGGCGTCGGCGTTGCCAGCGGTGCCGTCGTTTTTCCCTTAAAGCTTGCGCCGAGGCGCGTGCAGAGATCGTCGGCCGCGTACGGGTTGGGCGGCTGTTCGACCGCGCACGTAAAGGTGACGACGTATCCGCTGCCTACCGGAAAGCAGTGAATCGTGGCGGCGGCCGACGCGTGCCCGTCGCTGTCGGTCGGGCTGTACGCGAACCACATGCCGGTGCCTTCGGACGTTTCGCCGGCGTTCTGCAGCTGCGCGTTAAGCGCGGTTTTGGCTTTGGCGCTGCACTCGGTGGGCGGAGCGCTCGTAACGACGTACCGTAGGCCGGTCGACATGACCAGCGCCGCCGGCGCGGAGGCCGTCGACGCCGCCATTGCGAGTACGACCGCGACGGCCGAAAGCCCAAGTCGATGCCGGGATATCCAACGCACGATCACAACCTCCCTCAAGCGCCGAGAGGGGCGTTCTTAGGCGCGTTTTCGGCCTTCTCCCGTTATCGCCCCGAAGGTGGGGGCGGCGGGAAGGCCGAGGCGGTCCGTTTTCGGGTTAGCGGCGGGGCGGGGCAACTTCGATGAATCGGCGCGATTGCGACCGCTGCATGCTCGGGTCGACCTGTTTCTCGATCTGAGCCTGGAGGTTTTCGAACGCGCTTGGATCGCTCCCGTAGATGTACTGACGAGTGTTTACGACGAACGCGTAGTTGCTGCCGTTGGGCATCTGCTCGGCCCAGGCGTTACTCCCCGGCATCGAGCCTTCGCGCGCCCAATCGGCCCCCGGCTGGGGCGTCCCGACGCCCCAAATCAGGTACTTGTTCATGAACGCGAGCATCGAGTCGGCACTGGTCGCGACCGTCGAGGCGCCGGCGGCCACTTCGAGAACCATGTCGTCGCCGCCGTACGGATACGGATACTGTTTTTGCGACTGGACGTAGACGGCCGACAGCCCCGTGTACGCCGAGTAGTACTGCGCGACTTCGTTCGCAAGCCGTTTGCCGACGGTCGGCGACATCAGGACGTTTTTGAGTCCCAGCGGTCCTGCGACGCCGTGCGCGATGTAGTCTGCATAGCTCGTCTTTGCGGCTTTGGCGACGACCATTCCGAGGACGGTGTAGCAAAAATTGCAGTACGCGTAGGTCTTGCCGGGCGGCTCTTGCAACGGCTGACCGAGCTGATAGCGAACGTAATCCACCTGATCGACGGAACGCTTGAGGTGCAGCGCGAGAGCGATTTCGCGCATGTGGAAGGTCGGATCGTAGTACGGCGAGATCGAGTCGTCCCAGCCGGACTCATGCAGGATCATGTCCTCGATGGTGATGTCGTAGACGCGTTTGTCGACCTTGGCGTTGGTGGGCAGCGGCTTCGTGATTCCCAGATACTTGAACACCTTGGCCTTCGGATCGATCTTGCCGGCTTTTATGAGGTTGTACAGGGCGCCGCTCGTCCACGCTTTCGAAACGCTGGCGAGGCGCATGATCGTCGAGGGCGTCGTGGTCGAGCCGGCCAGCCCGTGATACGTGTACGCGTGGGAAAACGTCGTCTTCCCTTTAACGGAAACGGCCAACTGCGCGTTTGGGACCTGCCCGGCGACCATGAAGCTGGTAACCAGACCGTCCAGCGCCGAGTTCTTGCCCGAACCGGTAATCCCGATGGGCGACTTGGCCGCGACGCCGGCAACGGCGGGGGGCGCCGGAACGAATGCCCCTCCGCCGGAACTCGGCCGGCCGGCGCAAGC
>DATCGB010000072.1:0-5630 GCA_036509155.1 Candidatus Tumulicola sp.
CGCTGATCGCCACGATTAAAGCGGCGAAAAATCCGGATATCCGCGCCCAGGGGGCGTCGATGCATGCGGTGCTGTTGCGCCACCGCGAGCAGTACCGCGCGCAGATCCCGGTTCTGGTGCAGGCACTTCTCGAGTTGCGCGCCGCCGAAACGCCGAACCGCTGGGTGCTCTGCAGCATCCTGCACATGCTGGCCGA
Source organism: Candidatus Tumulicola sp. (assembly GCA_036509155.1). Classification (GTDB taxonomy): domain Bacteria; phylum Vulcanimicrobiota; class Vulcanimicrobiia; order Vulcanimicrobiales; family Vulcanimicrobiaceae; genus Tumulicola. The sequence goes on from DATCGB010000072.1 coordinate 197, forward strand.
GATCGTCTTCGAATTCTGGGAGCCGACGCTGGCGACACTGGTCGAAGAACAGTTCGAAGCGATCGAATGGCATGAAGAAATCGCCGTCTGGCATTTCTTTATCAGCCGAGCATTGAGCTGGTGGTACGCGCTGGCCGGCGATTCGTTCAACGCTTTTCGCTACCTCAAGCGCGCGGTCGGACTCCCCGTGCGCGACGCGCTCCAGGTTCTCAATCACGCCGACCGGGCGTATCTCGCGCGCGGGCTGGGCGAACGCATCTGGGCCCAGCAAGAGCTGTCGCACGCCGACGAGTCGAGCCGGGGCGTGGCGTGGGATACCGAACGCGACGCTCGCGACGACGCGTCGATCGCCTTGGCCAGTCTGGCCGAACTGTACGCCCGCGTGGATACGACCAAAGCCAGCGAGTATCTGGCGCGGTTTCAAATGTTCCACCAGCGCCTGTCGTCGGCCAACACCCGCCGCCACGACCGCATCGATCAGGCGTTCGTCTGCGGCGCCAAAGGCATCGTCGGCGCGGCGCTCGGCAAACTCAGCGAGGCCGTTCGCTCGCTGCAGGAAGCCTACGAGATCTACGACGAGATCGGCTACGATTGGCGGGCCGGCAAGGTCGCAATCGAACTCGCCTCGGTATCCGGCAACAAGCGCTACCTCGAGGACGCGCGCAAAAAACTCGCGCGCTACGAGCGCAGTTGGCTCGCGCAGTCGTATCGCGATGCGGCCATGCATATGGGCTTTGCCGACGTGCTCCCGGGCGTTCGCCTCACCCCCGCGCAGTGGCAAGTCTTTCACTTGCTCGCCGACGGATTTTCGCTTGGCGAAGTGGCCGCGCATTTAGGCCGCAGTCTCAACACGATCCGCAACCACACCAGCGCAATTTACGCCGCCCTCGGCGTCCACTCGCAGAAGGATCTGCGGGCGCTCGCGCGCTCCAAACCGGGCGGCCAAGCAGCCGGACGGCTTTCCGGTTAGCCGAGCCTCGCCGCAGGGGTTTGTTAGTGCGAACCGTACTAGAAGCGCGTAGTCCATTTCTCGGACGATTATGCTAATTGCAAGGGGTCGAAAATGAAATTTTCAATCGCGGCAGCCGTAACTATCGGCGCCGTTCTGATGTCCGGATGCGCGGGCAATTTCGCCGGCAGCCAGTCGCCCGCCGGAGTGTCGGGCGGAAGCGGCGGCATGGGCGCGGCGGCCGCCCGCTCCACCCTCCATCAGCCGGCCGCTAAGCAGATGCCGGCCGGCCTAGCAGCCACGATCCAGGTGCCCACGCAGGTTCAACCCGACGAGACCCAAGCGGCCGCGTACTGCAAGCAGACCGGCGGCGTGGTCGAGGTGCGGCGCGCCGTGTATGGCTCGAACGGGCCCAGCGTTCTCCAGCTCGCCGGCGTCCGAAGCTTCTGCCAGTACACCGCCAACACCAGCGGCCAGTCGAGAGTTCACATTTTGCTCTCGACGCTGTACACCACCAAGCCCACGCTGGCGGCACTCGCGTACATTTTCGCCCCGCCGACCGGGTCGTGCCAGGGCAACCCCGCGTCGTGTTACTGCTCGTACCTCGGCGGTTCCGACCAGTTCGGCGGAACGACCGGAGCGGGCGGCGGTTGGTTCAAGAAAAACTCGATCGATCAAACGTTGGAGGCGTGCATCTTCCCCGACATGTCGTCGATCGATTCGTGGGGGCTCGCCTACCACGCCAACGGAATCATCCGCGGCATCGATCTCACGACGGTGATGCGCTACCACTATCCCGGCAGCCCCAAACGCTAATCGCCATCCTCGAAGTCTAAAAAAGGCGCGCCGCGAATGTAGCGGCGCGCCTTTTTCCTTTTCGGCTAGTAGCCCGCTCCTAGGTTTTGTCGAATCGGGCGTGCAGCCAGGGCGACATGAAGTAGCGCCACAAAATCTTGACCAGCGCGGCCACCGGAATCCCGAGAATTAACCCCGGGATGCCGAACAGTTCGCCGCCGGCGAAAATCGCGAACATCGCGCCGATCGGCGATACTCCGACCGACTCACCCATGATCTTGGGCACCAAAACGTTGTCGCTGATACGGGCCATTCCGAACATGATGACCTGTACCCATACGACCATCCAGATGCCTTGCGGCAGGCACATCGGAACGGCGACGATCTCGGCGATCAACATGCCGATGATCGGGACCGCGTAGGCCACGCCCGAAATGATGCCGAGAATCAGCGAGAACTTGAACCCGATCGCCGCGCTGGCGACGGCGATGACGATTCCGGTGATCGCGCTCACGATGATCTGACCCGAGATATATCTGCCGAATACTTGCGTAACCTCGGCCGCGAGCTTGCGCGCCGTCTCGCGTTTGCTGGGCGGGAACATTCCGGCAAACCATTCGCCGATCTGCGAGTCGTTGAGCAAGAAGAAGAACGACAGAATGATCGCCGAGAACGCCACGAAAAATCCGGTTGCCGTGTTGAGCGCGATCGCCCCGATCGACGCGAGCACGCCGCTCACGATGCCCGACATCTTGGCGCCCCCGATGGCCGTCACGTTGAGCCCGGCCGTCGGCAGATGCAGCTGCGGAAAGTGACGGTTCAGCGAATCTTCGACGCTCGCGATCCACGATTGCCCGGTCGTCGCATAGCTCGGAAGGTTGCTGGCCAAGAGCTGCATCTGGCTAACCGTCAGCGGCACGACAATGACCAAGGCGATCGCGACGATCAGCAGCAGCGCCGCGAACACGACCGAAATCGCCAGCGGCTTGGGCATTCGCCGCTCGAGGCGATTCGCGACCGGCCCCACGCCGAACGCAATGAATGCCGCAATCGTGAAGATCGCGATCGTCCGCGGAATGTGAGCGGCCAGCCAGAGCGCCGCCAGCGCGACGCAGAGTCCGGCGGCGATCCAGCCGATCCGCCGCCACACGTCGGGGGTCATAACGGTTTGCACAGCAAACGCCGCTCGGTAAAATATCCGGCGCGCTCGTAGAGGGCCCGCCCCGCAGCGTTGTCCTCGGTCACCATCAACCCCATATACGGCAGACCGCGGCGTCGGGCCTCATCTTCGGCCGCAATTAATAGCGCCGAACCGGCGCCTCGCTGCCGGAACGACGGTTCGACGGCCATGTACGCGATGAATCCTTGCGGCATCAGGGTCACTTCGTCGGGCAGATCGTCGACCACCAGAACGAATCCGGCGCGCTCGCCGTCGCACTCCGCAATTAGCGTCGTGTGCGAGCGCTCGCGCGTGAACTCCAGCAAACGCTCTAGCGCGGCCAGCACCACGGCGTCGGGCGCGTGGCGAAAGGCGGCTACGCTGCTGGTCACGGTCCGCCGCCCGAGGTCCTCAACGTACGCCCGATCGGCGACCGACCCCAGCCGAACCGCGACCTTCACGATCGACGCGATCCCGGGTCGTCGATCGGCTGGCCGGCCGCGCACTGCGGGCACTCGCCGGCCGCATACGAGACGATCGGAAGGTCGAGCAGCACGTGGGTCGGCACGCCGAACTCGGCATGCCCGCGCATGACGATCGCGCCGACGCCGGCAACCTGAGCGGCCCGCGCACGCACGACCTCGATGACTTCGTTCACGGACAGTCCGGTAGTCACGACGTCTTCGACGATCAGCGCGCGATCGTCCGGCCCGAGCGCGAAGCCGCGCCGCAGAACCGGCACGCCGTTTTCTTTCTCGACGAAGATCGCCTTCGTGCGAAGCTGGCGCGCGACTTCGTATCCGAGCGGGATCCCGCCGACGGCGGCGCTGACGACGACCGTCGGTTTGACTTTGCGAAACGCATCGGCAATCGCGCGTGCCACCGGCTCGAGCAACGATGGGTCTTCGAGAATGCGGAATTTCTGGACGAACTGGCCGCTGTGACGGCCGGAACTGAGACGAAAATGGCCTTCGAGGAGCGCACCGCGCTCGACCAGCGCCGCCCGCAGTCCGGCCGCCGTCGTCACAGCGGCCGTTTCTCGCGCATCGCGTCGAGGATCGCCTTGGCCGCGGCCAGCGGATCGGCCGCTTCGGTAATCGGGCGGCCGACCACGAGGTAGTCGGACCCGGCAGCCACCGCCTCGGCCGGCGTCACCACCCGTTTCTGATCGCCGTGCGCCGTGCCGGCCGGGCGTATCCCCGGCGTGAGCGTCAGGAAGTCTTCGCCGAAAAACCGTTTGAGGTCGGTGACTTCGCGCGCGCCGCAGACGACGCCGGCGCAGCCCGCATCGCGCGCCAACGCCGCCAGCCGAGTAACGTTCTCGCCCAAGCCGCCTTGCAGCCCGAGCTCGTTGAGATCCTCGGGCGCGATGCTGGTCAGAATCGTGACGGCAAAAATGTGCGGCGGCGCGATTCCCAGTTCCGCGGCGCGTTCGCCGGCCGCGTCCACGGCCGCCCGCATCATGTCGTTTCCGCCGAGCGCGTGGACGTTGACGATTTGGACGTTCGGGCGCACCAACTGCCGGACCGCCGCCTCCACCGTTCGCGGAATGTCGTGAAGCTTGGCATCGATAAACGTGCGCACGTCGCGCGTCTCGCAATAAGCAAAGATACGCTCCGGGTATCCGAAAAGCGCCTCCATTCCGATCTTGACGAGGACGTCGAGTTCGTAAAGCTGGTCGATCAGACGTTCGGCTTCATCCGGCCCGGGCACGTCGAGCGCGACGATCAGTTGTGCGGCCATCGCTTGGGTACTATCCCTCGTCTCCTTCATACTGATGTGGGTTGGCGAACCCCAGGTTCGCCCGTCCGACGATTTCCCGAATCGCCGAAAGCTTGCGCCGGCCGAGATAGCTTTGCAGTCCTTCGACGATCGCCTCGGGAACGCGCGGGTCGGTGAAGTTCGCGGTTCCGACGCTCACCGCCGTCGCGCCTGCCAGGAAGAACTCGAGCGCATCGGTGACGGTTTCGATGCCGCCTTGACCGACGATCGGAACGGTCACGGCGCGCGCAACCTCGTACACGGCGAGCACCGCAATCGGTCGGATTGCCGGCCCCGAGAGCCCGCCGGTTACGTTGCCGAGGCGCGGCCGCCAGGTCTCCACGTCGATCCCCATGCCGCGCACCGTGTTGATGACCGCCAGCGCGTCGGCACCCGCGGCCTCGGCCTCGCGAGCGATGGCGGCGATATCGGTAACGTTCGGCGACAGTTTGACGATCAGCGTCTTGTCGGTCGTCGCGCGCGCGGCGCGCACGACTCGCGCGGTCAGCTTCGGGTCGCACGCGAAGGTTTCACCTTCGCTGCCGACGTTGGGGCACGAAATGTTCAGCTCGATGCCCGCGATTGCGTCGCACCCGGCGAGCCGCTCGCAAACGTACGCGTAGTCGTCGACCGAAAATCCGGCCACGCTGCCGATCAGCGGGTAAGGCCGGTTCGCGTACTTCGGGATCTCGTGCTCGACATACCACTCGATGCCCGGGTTCTGCAATCCGATCGCGTTGAGCATGCCGGCCGGCGTGTGCACGAGACGC
>DATCGB010000073.1:0-2753 GCA_036509155.1 Candidatus Tumulicola sp.
CGTGCGATAGATAGTTGCGTTGCCGCTCGTATCCTGACCGCCGGATCCGACTGCCAAAAACGTGCCGTCCCATTGAATCGGGCCGGGATACAGCAACGCCGCACCTTTGACCGATAACTCGATCAAAGCCGAACCACCCGCAGGAAGCTCGTCGATCTGGACGCCGCCGCTGCTGCTGAGGCCGCCGATGAACAGGTTGCCGCTAGGATCGAAGGCGGGGAAGAACATCTGGAAGACGTTTGGATCGGAGTACGTCGTCGCGGTGCCTTTGTGAAACACCGTAACGCTTCCGTTACCGCTGGTGCCGAAGATGTTGCCTGCTGCGACGTCGTGGTTCGTCGGGTTCACCGCGCAGCCGACTGGGAATTCATTCGGGTCTTCGTAGGTAGCGATTGGCGTAGTGCCGCCGTGCGCGTACTCGAGTATTTGGGCGGTTCCGGTGTTGGCAATGTAGACGTTCTGCGCTTTGTCCACGCACATGCCTTGCGGATTCGTGAGCCCCGTCAAGGTCCCGACTGGCGGCGGCGAGCCGTGCGCCGGATACCGATAAACCTGGACGACGTTGGCATAAAAGTCCGAAACGTAAAGCAGTCGGTCGTTTTTGGCGGCCGGTTCCATCCACTGCTTGAAGCGTCCGGCGTGCGCGGGTGCGTTCGCCAGGGGACGTGCGCCGGCAAAATAGCTGCGCTGACCGGTCGTGGTCTGCGCCATCCCGACGCCGCCGCTGCCGGCCGGGGCGATGGAGGAGGCGTTCGGCCCTGCGCAGCCGGCAAGGATGGCGGCCGCACAAATACCGAACGCGGTTGCACGAGTCTTTGGAATTATCACGAATAAAATGCTCCTCGCGTTTCAAGAAAAGTAGGGGGTCGAACTACGAGGAGGCGGTCGGCGCAACCCCTTGCATGAGGTGCCGTCGAGGTGCCGCGGCTTCGTTCTAGTCGGAGGCCGCTCGGCGCCATCCCAGCACCGATGCGAGGGTCCGGATCTGCGCGCGATGCTCGCGGCTCGGACGAATGTGCTCGGCCGCCAGCAGACCCTTGATTCGCTGGAACGGCGGCGCATCGGCTCCGAGAATCTCCAGCGAGCTGCGGGCCGCGCGATACGCCCGACGCTCGTCGCCGAGACCCTCGAAAACCATCGCCTCGACGCGCTGGATCCATGCCTGGATGCGGACGTCGCCGGAGTCGGCATCGCGCGCGACCGAGGCGCAGGCTGCGCGCGCTTGCGCGTGACGTCCCCAGTGGGTAAACGCCTCGGCTTCGTGAAGATGTGCGGCCCACCACGTACGCGAGCCGATGCGCGCGCGGTCGCGCGCTTCGCATGCCAGGCGCACGGCCCGTTCGTAGTCGCCTCGGTCGACCGCGATGCCGGCCAGCATGCCGAGCACCGGTGCGCCGCCGAATCCGATCGCTCGTTCGATTGCCAGCGACTCGCGCGCGAGACGTTCGGCGTCCTCGAAACGCCGCTCGAAACGTGCGATGCTGCCCATCTGGAGCAGCGCGCAAGAGACGTCGTCGACGAAGCCGTGCGCGACGGCAAATTGGTAAAACGCGTTCCACGCCGGCTGCGCCGCAGCCGGCCCATCGCTGCCGTCGCACGCGAGGGTTGCGTCGACATTCAAGTACTGCCGGCGCGAACCGAGCGAGACCGCGGCGCCTGCCGATGAGGCCGGGTTTCCCGCATTAACTGCGGACGCAGCCGCAAAGTAGCCGCGTTCGTGGTGGCAGAATGCGAGCAGCGACATCGAGGCGCTCAGGGTATCGACGAGCAGCGGGACGTTGGCAGCGGCCGACGACTCCAGCCGTGGAATCAAGCGTTCCAACAAAACCGATGCTTCGGACACTTTATCCGTCTGCTGCAGGATCTTGGCCTGCGTCAGTAACGCGTGCGCCATCCCCGCACCGTGCGGGTCGTCGCCAAGTGCGAAAGCGCGCCGCAGCTCGCGTTTAGCCGACTTGACGTCGCCGGCGTCCAGCATCAGGTCGGCCAGCAGCGAGCGGCCCCACATTGCCTCGTCGCCTCGCAGTGTTTCCACGACCGGCGCAAAATAGTCGACGGCCGCTTTGGCGTGGCCGTTTGCCACGAGCGCGAGGGCCGTCTGCAGCCGCGCATCCTGCGGCGTCGTGCCGGTCGCGTGAGGCACCTCGCGAAGCATACCGTCGCGCACGTCCTGGTCGATAGTGTTTCGTGCGAACGCTAGGTCGCGATAGAACTGGCGTCGCGAGATTCCGAGATCGGCGGCCACGACTTTATGCATTTCGCCGCCGAGATCGCAACGCGCGACGATCGTGTGAAGTCGCTCGCCATTGTCGCAATGTGCCCGAAGCCGATCGATCGACTGCTGCGCGGCGGCGCGCAGCAGCGCGGCGGCGCTCGCCGGGTTCGAATCGGAAGCACCTAGCGCGCGCAGGCGATCGTCGAGCGTCCGAACGTACGGGTGCGCGTTCAGGAGCCGATCGTCGGCCATGCCGCGCAGGAACTCCGCGACATCACCTACCGAAGATGGTGCCCGGCCGCGCCGTCGACCCTTTCGCATCATAGTCGCTGACCTACGCGGCCTCCACGCGGGCACCTCCGTCGAGGTACTTCTTCGAGTGCTCTAGGTCGTCAGCACGACTCGAAATCGGGCCTTGCCGCTCATCATCCTGTCGTAGCCTTCCTGCGCTGCCTCGAGCTTCAAGGTTTCGATCTGGGCACGAACCCCGGTAAGCACGCTGAAGTTCATCGCGTCTTCCGAATCGGCACACGTTCCG